>JAJBVC010000059.1 GCA_020860025.1 Clostridiales bacterium
ATCCCTAATAGTGTAACAAGTATAGGTAATAATGCATTTAGAGACTGTAAAGGTTTAATAAACATAACAATACCTAACAGTGTAACAAGTATAGGTAGTAATGTATTTTATAATTGCACAAGTTTAACAGATATTGATGTAGATGAAAACAATGAATATTATTCATCACAAGACGGAGTTCTGTTTAATAAAGATAAAACAAAGTTAATACAATATCCAACAGGAAATGAAAGAACATATTATGAAATCCCTGATAGTGTAACAAGTATAGGTAACTATGCATTTTCCGATTGTACAAAGCTAACAAGCATAACAATTCCTAATAGCGTGACAAGTATAGGAGCAGATGCATTTTCACTTTGCGAAGGTTTAATAAATATAACAATCCCTGATAGCGTTACATATATAGGTGAATATGCATTTGGATGGTGTTACAGTTTAACCAATATAACTATTCCTAACAGTATAATATGTATATATGACGGTACATTTAAATACTGCTATAGTTTAACTAATATAACAATACCTGACAGCGTAACAAGTATAAGCAATAGTGCGTTTACAGGTTGCACAAGTTTAACAAGTGTAACAATTGGTAACGGTGTAACAAGCATAGGAAAATATACATTTGAAGATTGCTCAAGTTTAACGAGTATAGCAATTGATAGCAGCGTAATAAAAATAGGCGATTACTCATTTTTTGATTGTGAAAATTTAACAGATGTGTATTATGGTGGCAGCGAAGACGATTGGAACAATATAAGTGTTGGAAATTATAATACATACTTAACCAATGCCAATATTCATTATGAAACACTTAGCGATGATTATGTTTTGACATCTAAAACAGATGCGACTTGTACTGAAACCGGAACAGTGATTTATACTTGCTCTCATGGATATACGAGAACAGAAATAATTTCTGCATTAGGTCATAACTATGAATTGGTTGAAACTGTTGACCCCGTTGACTGCGGTACACCGGGATATAGTATATACACTTGTTCAAGATGCGGAGAAACATATTATGACGATTATGTATATATTGACCATCAATATACAACGACCTTAACAGAACCCACCTGCACAAGTAGCGGATATACAAAATACGAATGTTCAATATGTGGAGATTATTATTATTCTGATTATGTTGAAGCATTAGGTCATAGCTTTGTAGACGGTGTATGCGAAAATTGCGGAATGGATGAACAAGACACTCTTGCTTCCGACCATCCGTACGCAAACAATACCGACCAAACTTGGACTATAACCAAAACGGATGCAAAGCGTATAGCAATAACATTTTCTGATGATACCGAAACTGAAGATGACTATGACTACATATATATTTATGACAATGACGACAACGAGGTTGGCTGTTACAGCGGTAGCGAATTAGCGTCAAAAAGAATAGTTGTAACCGGTGATACAGTAAAAATTCGATTAGTCACTGATGATTCTGTAAGATATTACGGCTTTTCACTAACCGATGTTCAGGCATATTATGAAGATTGTACTCACAGCGGTGAAACAGAGGTTAGAAATAAAGTTGAAGCAACCTGTTCTGAAGACGGTTACAGCGGTGATACATATTGTGTAGAATGTGGCGAGATACTTTCTTACGGCGAAACTATTTCTGCAACAGACCATATATATGATAACGGCACGGTTACAAAAAATGCAACGTGTTCTGAAACAGGTATTAAAACCTATACTTGTACTGAATGTTGGTATACATATGATGAAACGATTGCAAAAACCGCTCATACTGTAGTGACAGATAAGGCGGTAGCCGCCACCTGTACGGAAACAGGTTTAACAGCAGGCTCGCATTGCTCTGTATGCGGTACTGTAATTAAAGCACAGACTACTGTAGCTAAGCTTGCTCATACATACACAAACAAAGTTACAAAAGCAACTTTGAGCAAAAATGGTAAAATTACTCCGACTTGTTCGGTATGTGGTGCGACTAAGAGCGCAACAACAATTTACTATGCGAAGACAATAAAGTTGTCCTCAACTTCATATACCTATGACGGCAAAGCTCATAAGCCGTCACTGACGATTAAGGACAGCAAGGGTAACAAGATTAGTTCATCAAACTACACTGTAACATACTCAAACAGCAAGAGTAAATCTGTCGGTAAATATACCGTTAAAATTAAGTTTAAAGGTAATTATAGTGGCACTAAGACGCTGACTTACACAATCAAACCGAAAGCAACGAGTATCAGCAAAATTACCGCTAAGTCTAAAGGCTTTACCGTTAAATGGAAAAAGCAGGCAACACAGACTACAGGCTATCAAATCCAATATAGTACAAGCAAAGATTTCAGCAATGCAAAGACCGTAACCGTTTCAAAGACCGGCACGACATCAAAAACAATTTCAAAGCTTAAATCAAAGAAAAAATATTATGTCCGTGTTCGTACCTACAAGACAGTAAAGGTTAATGGCAAGTCAACAAAAATCTACTCGAGTTGGAGCAAGGCTAAATCTGTTACAACGAAAAAATAGTTTAATTTATGTCAATATGCACAAAAACATTTCAGAAGATTAGCCGATTGCGATTTATTATTGACAAAATTGCATAAAATTGTTGACAATTTAGAGTGTAACAAAGTATAATGACATTGTAGTAAGAACGAGGGCGTTCCACTAATGGTGGAGTGCCCTCTTTTTTATTTGTTTTTTAGGAAACTAATTATTTATGAGAGAGGAGTATTTACTATGAGTAAGTACACAAAGGAAGACATCCTCAGAAGTGCTGAGGAAAACGGCGCAGAATTCATCAGACTTCAGTTTACTGATGTGTTCGGTATTATGAAGAACGTAGCCATTACAAGTTCACAGCTTGAAAAAGCGCTTGATAATGAATGTATGTTTGACGGTTCTTCAATCGACGGATTTGTACGTATCAACGAATCTGATATGTATCTTCATCCAGACTATGATACATGGACAATTTTCCCTTGGAGAAAGCATCAAAACGCACAGACAGCACGTTTGATTTGCTCTGTATACTGTGCAGATAACGAAACACCTTTCCTTGGCGATCCGAGAAATGTATTGCAAAAGGTAATTGACGAGGCTGCTGAGATGGGTTACACATTCAACGTCGGCCCTGAGTGTGAATTTTTCCTCTTTAAACTTGATGAGGACGGCAATCCGACAACAGTTACAGGCGATGAGGGCGGTTACTTTGACCTTAACCCTGTTGACCACGGCGAAAATTGCCGTCGTGATATTTGTCTTGCACTTGAAGAAATGGGCTATACCATTGAAGCTTCTCACCACGAGGTTGCCGAGGGTCAGCACGAAATTGACTTCAAGTTTGACGATGTTATGACAACTGCCGACCGTGTAATGACATTTAAGCACGTTGTTAAAACTTATGCTACAAAGCACGGCTTGCACGCAACATTTATGCCTAAGCCGATTTATGGTATTAACGGTTCGGGTATGCATACAAATATGTCTCTTATGACGACTGATGAAAACGGCAAAGTGGTTAATGCTTTTTACGATCCTGAAAGTTCCGACGGACTCAGCGATGTTGCTCATAGCTTTATCGCAGGTCTTATGAAACACGTTAAAGGTATTGCTGTTTACTCAAATCCGACTGTAAACTCTTACAAGAGATTAGTTCCGGGTTATGAGGCTCCTACTTATATTGTTTGGTCTGCGTCAAACCGTTCTTGCCTTGTTCGTATTCCTGCAGCAAGAGGAATGGGTACTCGTGTAGAGCTTCGTTGTCCTGACCCGACTTGCAATCCGTATCTTGAAATGGCACTTTGCCTTGCAGCCGGTCTTGACGGTATCAAGAATGGTATGGAACCTGCTCCCGCTGTAGATTACAACGTATTTGACCTTTCGGAAGAAGAACTTAAAGAAAGGGGCATTGATTGTCTCCCAGGTTCACTTGAAGAGGCTATTAAAGCTTCTGAGGCTGATCCGTTTATCAGAGAAACAGTCGGCGAACACGTATTTAAGTCTTATACCGAAGGCAAAAAAGCTGAGTGGGATAATTATCGTACAAAGGTTTCTCAGTGGGAAATTGACGAGTATATTATCAAATATTAATTTTGTTTTTAACTTGTTGGAGTGCAAAGAGTATATTGCTCCTTTAAGCTCACACAAGCCCTCTCTTATGGCGTTATGCCATGTAAATCGGCGTCTGTTTGACGCAGGCGTCGATTTATATTATCAGCACAATGGGGTGCGATTTACAGTTAGCGTAAATCGTGCCTCATTTTTTAATTTGTTTGATTCTGTTTAATATAAAAAACTTATGGAGGAGGATATTTTTATGAGTATGGAATCAATTTTATCAACAATAGGCGATGAGGTTTTCGGCGTCTGGTTTTTAATCGGTGCGGCGCTTGTTTTCTTTATGCAGTGCGGTTTTGCAATGGTGGAAACAGGCTTTACCAGAGCAAAAAATGCCGGAAACATCATAATGAAAAACCTTATGGATTTCTGTATCGGTGCAGTTATGTTCATCGTTTTGGGCTTCGGTCTTATGATGGGCGAGGAGTGTCTCGGAGGACTTGTCGGTATGCCTACTCTGGGATTGCTTACAGACTATACAGGCAATGCGGAAAATTGGTCGAGCTTTGTATTTAATCTTGTGTTCTGCGCAACTGCCGCAACTATAGTTTCCGGTGCAATGGCGGAGCGTACAAAATTCGCCTCATATTGTATTTATTCGGCAGTTATTTCCGCTGTTGTATATCCGATTGAAGCCGGATGGATTTGGAATCCGGAAGGTTGGCTTGCAGTCAGGGGATTTCACGATTTTGCAGGTTCTTGTGCAATTCATATGGTCGGCGGTATCAGCGCACTTATCGGTGCCGCAATTCTCGGCCCTCGTATTGGGAAATATAAAACCGATAAAAAGACGGGAAAGAAAGTTGCAAAAGCTATTCCCGGTCACAGCCTTACATTAGGCGCTCTCGGTTGTTTTATTCTTTGGTTCGGCTGGTACGGCTTCAACGGTGCTGCCGCCACTTCAACCGATTCTCTCGCTTCAATTTTCCTTACAACCACAATGGCTCCGGCTACAGCAACTGTTGTTGCAATGATATTTACATGGATTAAGGACGGCAAACCGGATGTTTCAATGTCACTTAATGCTTCGCTTGCAGGTCTTGTAGCAATTACCGCACCCTGCGATTGTGTAGATGCTTTGAGTTCTGTTATAATCGGTGCTGTTTCAGGTATACTTGTTGTTGTAGCTGTTGAAGTTATTGATAAAAAGCTCCATGTTGACGATCCTGTAGGTGCTGTTGCCGTTCATATGGTAAACGGTATGTGGGGTACTATTGCCGTAGGACTTTTCTCAAACGGAAGCGACGGCGCTGCAAAGGGACTTTTCTACGGCGGCGGATTCTCACTTCTCGGTACGCAACTCCTCGGTTTGGTATGCGTTGCCGCTTGGACAGCCGTTACTATGACGATCGTATTCTTTGTTATCAAGAAAACAATCGGACTCAGAGTTTCTGAAGAAGAAGAAATCAAAGGTCTTGACGCAACCGAGCATAATTTACCGTCAGCGTATGCGGACTTTATGCCTGTAGGCGGTTATGCAATGGCAATGCCGTCAGCCGATACGGTTTCTGCTTCAAGCACACCTGTTGCACCTGTCGAAAAGGCTGTTCCTGTTGAAACTTATACCACAAACAAGGACGCAAAGCTTACTAAGGTTGTTATGATTTTCAACCCTGCTAAGTTCGAGGAAATTAAAGATTCAATGAATTCCATCGGAGTAACCGGTATGACCGTAACAAATGTAATGGGATGCGGTACGCAGAAAGGTCATATCAGGAGATATCGTGGTGTTGAAATTCAGGAAATGAACCTGAATCCGAAAATGAAACTCGAAATGGTCGTTTCCGCAGTTCCTGTCAGCGACGTTATAGACGCTGCACGAAATGTGCTTTATACAGGCAATATCGGCGACGGTAAGATATTTATCTATGATGTTGAGGATGTTGTTAAAGTCCGCACAGGAGAAAGAGGCTATGATGCTCTTCAGGGCGAAGACGATGTATAATATTGATGTATAACATCAGATAGTTTTACACAAAGCTCCGACCACTAATAGGTCGGAGCTTTTAAATATACATTGATATACACCAAAATTTGCATAAATATACAAATTTTATAAAAAACTATGTGAAATTATACATAAATTCATTAAAAATGATATTTATTTTCTATATCTTAATTAGTTGACGTTAAGACGGTGTTGTTGTAAAATTTATTATAGGAACAGGTATTATATATTTTATTAGGGGCAGTGCCCGAATATAGACATTTGGCTGAGGAAATTAAATTCAGTCCGATAACGGCTGATGCTTGCAGTGAAAAATTTCAGTGTTCAAATGTTTAATTAACTCAAGGAGAGATGAATATGTTAAGAGAGGGAGAAGTTAGAATCCCATCAGGCTGTGCTATTGCTGCCATAATTGACAGAAAAGGCAAAATGATTAACGGCTCTGAAATCATAAAATCTATTTCACTTATGCACGACCGTTCCAACGGCTTGGGCGGCGGATTTGCCGCTTACGGAATTTATCCCGAGCATAAGGATGAATATGCTATTCATGTTTTTTACGAATCTGCCGAGGCTCATAGAAAGTGCGAAGATTATTTATTTATGCACTTTAATATTGATGTGGCTGAGCGTATTCCCACAAAGCAGGTTGAAAGTATTGAAAAAGGACCGGATATTTGGCGTTATTTCGGCAAGGCAAACCGAGTTCGTATGAAAGACGCGCGTCTTGATGAGCAGGAATATGTTGCCCAGTGCGTAACGAGAGTAAATAACGATATTGACGGAGCATATATTTTTTCCAGCGGTAAAAATATGGGTTGTTTTAAAGCAGTCGGTTATCCCGAGGATGTTGGCGAATTTTATATGCTTGATCAGTATGAGGCGTATTTGTGGACTGCTCACGGACGTTTTCCGACAAATACTCCCGGTTGGTGGGGCGGCTCACATCCGTTTAACATTCTTGACTGGTCTATTGTTCATAACGGTGAGATTTCATCATACGATGCAAACCGCAGATATATAGAGCAGTTTGGTTATATTTGTACAATGCAGACCGATACAGAGGTAATAACGTATTTGTTTGACCATCTGATTCGGCATCATAATCTTCCTATAGAGGTTGCGGCTGACGTTCTTACAGCTCCCGAATGGGATGAGATTGACAGAATGGACGATGAAAAGAAACAGTATTTTACAAATCTTCGTTCAATTTACAGCGGTGCTTTGGTAAACGGGCCGTTTTCGGTTATTCTCGGTTCAAACAAAGGTCTGCTCGCTATTAACGACAGGCTTAAGCTTCGTTCGCTTACTGCGGCTACAAAAGGCAACCGTGCTTATTTTGCTTCAGAGGAATCGGCAATTAGAATTATTTGCCCCGACCCTGAAAAGGTGTGGTCTGTATCCGGTGCGGAGCCTGTATTTATTCCTCTTGAAATTGATGATGAGGAGGGCGATGAGTAATGATAAATTATATTCCACGAAGATTTACTATTATTCGTGATAAGGAACGCTGTATCAACTGTGGCTGTTGTGTCCGTCAGTGTTCTAATGAATGTCACTATTTTGACGACGACGGCAAGACCGTTCTTTGCAGTTCGGAAAATTGCGTTGCCTGTCACCGCTGTGTTGACCTTTGCCCGACAGGCGCACTGCGTATAGAAAAATATGTTTGCGATTACAGAGATAATGCAAACTGGACTCCACGCTATCAGCAGGAGATTTGTCGTCAGGCTGAAACAGGTTCTGTTTTGCTTTCGGCAATGGGTAATCCGCAGCCTTATCCGATATATTGGGATAAGATTCTGCTCAATGCGTCGCAGGTAACAAACCCATCAATCGACCCGCTTCGTGAGCCTATGGAAATCCGTGCAATTTTAGGTCAGAAGCCTGAAAAACTTGAGGTTGAGAAAAAAGGTAAATCTCTTACAAAAATGCCGCCGCAGGTTATTCTTGAAACGCCTATTATGTTCTCGGCTATGAGCTTTGGTTCAATTTCGATGAATGCCCAAAAATCACTTGCTATGGCTGCTAAAAAGCTTGGTACCTTGTTTAATACAGGTGAGGGCGGACTTCATCCGGAGCTTGCCGAATACGGCGACTGTGCAGTCGTTCAGGTTGCGTCGGGACGTTTCGAAGTACACAAGGAGTATCTTAATAATTCAAAATTTGTTGAAATAAAAATCGGTCAGGGTGCAAAGCCGGGTATCGGCGGTCATTTACCAGGTGAAAAGGTAAATGTTGAAGTATCAAATGCACGTATGATTCCGGAAGGCTCCGACGCTATTTCACCGGCACCGCATCACGATATTTATTCTATCGAGGATTTGCGTCAGCTTATTTGGTCGCTCAAGCAGGCAACTCAGGGCAAAAAGCCCGTATCGGTTAAAATTGCCGCTGTTCATAATGTTGCTGCTATTGCATCAGGTTGTGCAAGAGCCGGTGCCGATATTGTAGTTATCGATGGCTTCAGAGGCGGTACAGGTGCCGCTCCTACAAGAATACGTGACAATGTCGGTATTCCTATTGAACTGGCGCTTGCAGCTGCCGATCAGAGACTGCGTGACGAGGGTATTCGTTCAAGAGTTTCGCTTGTAGCGGCAGGTTCGTTCAGATGCTCATCAGATATAGTTAAGGCTATAGCGCTTGGAGCGGATGCTTGTTATATCGCTTCCGCACCGCTTATTGCGATGGGCTGTCATATGTGTCAGACTTGTAATACAGGCAAGTGCAACTGGGGTATCGCAACTCAAAGACCAGATCTTACAAGACGTTTAAATCCCGAAATTGCTCATAAAAGAGTAATGAACTTAATAAATGCCTGGAACCACGAAATTAAAGAGATAATGGGCGGTATGGGTATTAACTCAATCGACTCTCTCAGAGGCAATCGTATGATGCTTCGTGGTATAGGTTTAAGTGAAAAAGAGCTTGAAATTCTTGGAATCAAGCACGCAGGCGAATAAGGAGGACGGTCAATATGAAAAAAGTATATGCACGTGAAGAACTTTGCGTAAACTGCCGTCTTTGCGAGGTTTACTGCAAAACCGCACATTCAAAATCAAAAGATATAATCAAAGCGTATAAAACCGAAATTCCCGAGCCTGTCAGCCGTATTTCCGTTTACGGCGATAAGGCAGCTTCGGTTGCCGTGAACTGCCGTCACTGTGACGACCCGGCTTGCGTTAAAGCTTGTATTACCGGCGCTATGACAAAGGATAAGAAAACGGGTATTGTTTCGGTAAATGAAGACAAATGTATAGGCTGTATGACGTGCCTTGCGGTTTGTCCCGTCGGCTGTATAAAAACAGGAAATATTGCTTTTAAATGCGATTTGTGTCAGGGCGAGGAGCCGGCTTGCGTTAAAAATTGCCCCAACAATGCTTTAGTATGGCTTGAAAGTGGAGGTGCGAAATAATGAAATATGTTATAATCGGTGCTTCAGCGGCAGGACTTGCCGCAGCAGAGTCTATCCGCAAGACGGATAAGCTCGGCACGATAACACTTATTACAGAAGAGGATTATTTCCCGTATTCACGTCCGTCTATAAGCTATTATCTTAAGGGTAAGGTTAAGGAAAGCGATATGCTTCTTCGTAAGCCTAACTTTTATAAAACAAACAAAATAGACGTTGTAACCTCAACTAAAATTACTGCTGTTGACAGGGAAAAGAAGATTGTCAAGGCAGGAAGAAAATCATTTTCATACGACAAACTTTGCCTTTGCACAGGTTCAAAGCCGTTTGTGCCACCTATGGAAAATGTCAAGGGTAAGGCGAATGCGCTGACATTCCTTGATTTAGCCGCAACAAAAGAGGTCAAAAGGCTTGCTGATTCAAAAACAAGAGCTGTTGTAATCGGTGCAGGACTGATTGGAATGAAGGCAGCCGAGGGATTGGCAAAGGTTTGTAAAAGTGTAGATGTTGTGGAGCTTGCGCCGAGAGTGCTGCCGTCAATTCTTGACGCTAATTCGTCAAAGCAGGTAAAAAAGCATCTTGAGCAAAACGGTATTAAATTTCATTTGGAAGATACGGTTACTAAAGCTGTATCTAAGGGAAAACAGATTACATCAGTAGTTCTTAAAAGCGGCAAAAAGCTTCCTTGTGATTTGCTGATTTTGGCAGTCGGAGTTCGTCCGCAGACTGATTTGGTTGAAAAGGCGGGACTTGATGTTGAACGTGGAATTATTACCGATACGAAAACTATGCTCACGAGCGATTCGAATATATATGCGGCAGGCGACTGCTGTGTGTCTGTAGATATGCTTGACAATTCAAAAAAAATCATTGCTCTTTGGCCTAATGCCGTACAGCAGGGAACCGTTGCAGGCTCGCAGATGGCGGGCGGTGATTTGACGATTGACGGTACATATTCCGTTAATGCCATTGATTTCTTCGGACTTCGTATTTGCACCTGCGGTTTGATAAATGCAAGCGGTGAGCAGTACAGCGACAAGGTCAAAAAAGACGGCGATGCTTATAAACGTCTTATATTTGAGGGCGACAGGCTTGTTGGTTTTGTGCTGATAAACGACAGCACAAACGCAGGTATTTATACAAGCTTGATTTCAAACAGAGTAAGCCTTGATACGCTTGAAAGCGATATTATGGATAAACCGTCGATATTCCTTTTTGATAAGGCTACAAGAATTGAAAAACTCAGAGGGGGAGTGCAGATATGACTATTGAAGCAGGACTTACCCGTTACGAAAAGGTCAATGATGAAATTAAAGCCGAGCTAAAGAAGCGCAACAAGGTGTCTGTAAAGGATGTCAACGGTCAGCGTTATATCGGCTGTGCCTTGGACAGTGGAAAGACTATCGAGGTTTACGGTACCCCGGGAAACGATATGGCTTGCTATCTCAACGGTGGTAAAGTAGTCGTTTACGGCAATTGCCAAGACGCTGTAGGAAACACAATGAATGGCGGAGAAATCGTAGTTCACGGTCACGCAGGCGACACAATGGGCTATGGTATGCGTGACGGTCAGATTTATATTAAAGATAATGTTGCCTGCCGTGGCGGTATTCATATGAAGGAATTTCGTCAAATGCGACCGGTTCTCGTTATTGGTAAAAATGCCGGCTCTTTTCTCGGAGAATATATGGCGGGCGGAACTATTGTTCTTTTAGGTTTGAATTTAAAGCGTGGAGAAAAGCTTTTCGGCACTCATTGCGCATCGGGTATGCACGGCGGAAAAATTTTCGTTCGAGGCACTTTTCCCAAGGAAAATTTAAGTCCCAATATTAAAGTTATGGCTCTTAATGATGATGATAAAAAAGAGCTTGACGAATACATTAAAAAATACTGTAAAAATTTCGACGTTGATTATAAAGAGGTAATGTCAAAACCGTTTAAAAAGTTGATTCCTGCAACGTCAAGGCCGTATGCGAATCTTTATACGCCTAACTAATAGGTCTGATTGCAGGAAATATATTAAATGTTTTGATATTTGGGAGGGCATATGTTTAATAATCTTCACGAAGAATGTGGCGTTTTCGGAATTTTTGAAAATAAAACGACTCATGTTGCACAGACGGCGTATATAGCGCTTTATGCGTTACAGCACCGTGGACAGGAAAGCTGCGGAATAGCCGTTAATGACGACGGCGTGTTCAGACATCACCGTGGCGACGGTCTTGTTCCGGATGTTTTTACAGGTGAAACTTTAAATCACCTCGGTACAGGAAATATGGCTATAGGTCATGTTCGTTATTCAACGACAGGCGGTAAGAATGTAAATAATATTCAGCCGCTTGTTATCCGTCATATTAAGGGTAATCTTGCCATTGCGCATAATGGCAATCTCGTAAATGCACCTGACTTGAGAAAAAAGTTTGAGCTTAAAGGTGGTATTTTTCACGGGACGTCAGATACCGAGTCCATTGCATATTCAATCGTTTCACAGCGACTTACGAGTAAGAATACCGAAGAAGCGGTAGAAAAGGTTATGTCAACGCTCCAAGGCGCTTATTCCTGTGTTGTTATGACGGCGACAAAGCTGATTGCTTTCAGAGATCCAAACGGCTTCAGACCTCTTTGCTTAGGTAAAACCAATGACGGCGCATGGATAGTGTCGTCGGAATCATGCGCTATTGACAGTATAGGTGCAAAATTTGTTCGTGATATATGCCCGGGTGAAATTGTAGTTATTGGTACAAACGGAGTTAAATCAATAAAAACTCATTGCAAGAGCAAGGGAAATATATGCGTGTTTGAGTATATTTACTTTGCTCGCCCCGATTCTGTAATTGAAGGCTCGTCTGTTGAACACGCAAGAATGAGAGCGGGTGCTTTTCTTGCAAAGGAGCATCCTGTCGATGCCGATATTGTAATAGGAGTTCCCGATTCGGGACTTGACGCAGCTCTCGGCTACGCATATGAAAGCGGAATACCTTACGGAATAGGCTTTATAAAAAACAGATATATCGGCAGAAGCTTTATTCAGCCGAGTCAGGATCAACGTGAGGATGCGGTTCGCATTAAGCTTAATGTTATTAAGGAAAACATTTGCGGTAAGCGTGTTATTATGATTGATGATTCAATCGTCAGAGGTACAACCTGCGCACGTATTGTAAGACTTCTTCGTGAGGCAGGTGCTAAGGAAGTTCATATGAGAGTTTCTTCACCGCCGTTTAAATATCCGTGCTTTTTCGGCACCGATGTCGATTCTCAGGATAATTTAATTGCCTGTCAGTTTGATACAGTAAAAGAAATTGCGGAAAAAATCGGAGTGGATTCGCTCGGCTATCTTTCTGTTGAAGCAACTCATAAGCTCGCCGATAAATCAGACTGCGGTTTTTGCGACGGATGTTTCACAGGCAAATATCCTGTTGAAGTTCCGAAAGAACAGCACAAGGATAAGTTTGAAGAAAAAATGAATAAGTTTTCAGCGTATTATCAGGTGCTTGATTAGATTATTTTTCGTTTGCTCGAACAGAGATTCGGTACTTGTCAAAAAAATAGTTGCTTTTTCTTTTTTGATGATGTATAATACCAAACAGTATGCAGGGTTGTCCGAGCTGGCCGAAGGAGCACGATTGGAAATCGTGTAATGCTTCAACGAGTATTCGAGGGTTCGAATCCCTTGCCCTGCGCCAAATAAAAACCGACATCACATTGATGTCGGTTTTTTGTTTAATATAATTTTTTGTTTAATATAATAAAGAGGCGGCTACTGAAATCTGTGATTTTGATCGCCAAGCCAAAAGTATGTAAGACAAAGCCGTATGCGGTTACAAAAGATATAACACAATAGACTTTGCCGAGAGAGTCGTGTGTCAAGAAAAGCTCTGCCTTTCTTTGGAAACCTTTACCAACATGACGTTGTTCGTTCCCTATTGGATAACCCGGAATTATCAAGACAGATGAAGTAAGGAAAAGATAATTACGAAAACTTTGATACTTGTCTATTTTTGTAAATCAAAATCATTCAACCTTCGACAGATCCCTTAACAGCACTCCTGAAAATCGATCAAGCGTAATGGCTTCGTCTACCCGCACATCCTTTGAAAGTGAGGATTGGCCTCTATATTTTTTTCCAATCCGTATATAGCAATACGCCAAATTTTTCCTTTGAAAATTTCTCCGGCAACGTATATGACTGCTCTTTGTCGCTAAAATTGAAAAACAGCAATAAGTTTTTCTTTCTCACTCTTTCGGCTGATGGTATACACGCACTTTTGTTCCTGATGGTAATCAATCCACGAGAAGCCTTCCTCGATGTAATCTAATGCAGATAGAGCAGAGTGCGTCGGCAACTACGCCTCGGTGGACTTTCACCACAGACCATTGATATGCCCGTCATACCAAATGAGGCGTCTCACAATAGCGAAACAGCCCTTTTATATCAGTTACTTATCTGGCATAATCGGCGCTTATTTTAAAAGAACCGCCTGAAAGTCGCTCCTGAAATACAGCATTAAAGGTTGTAGCATTATCGGTTAAATAGTTTTCTATATCCTCCAGTGTGTAATCCGTTGACACAAAGCAGTAGTAAGTCCAAGTTTCACTGCCTTGAGCGGAAATTATCTCATAAGGAAAATATGATGGTACTATTATATACTTATTGCTTTTGCAGAAACTATCCATTGTTACGCTTGCCGACATAACGGAACTATTGTAAAATTTTGCCTCTATTTTGTATACATTATATGATTCTAAATCATATGTCATAGACAAATCATCATCAGTTAACTCCTCGACATCGGGAAAGAAATCGGCATAATCTGTTGCCGAGCCACCTAAATAGTCAGCAAAATTATCTTTTTCTTTTTATTCATATATTAAATACTTGTATGATATAGTTAACTACTAAATCATACCCTTTCATAAAATTTACGCTTACTTCTTTTTATTTGCTTTTTTGTGGTACAATCGTTTTAAACACCGTGGACTTTTTATAAATTTCTGTCGCTTGACGACTTTTTCGTATAACCACAAATCTTTATAAATTGATTTATTTTCTCAGTATGTGCCAAATATCATTGCCGACAAATCCACATTTGCGATACAATTTTTCCGGTTTAGTTTCATTCTTTACTTTTTCGGATACCGTGGCAAAGTCTGCTATTAAGCTTAATCTATACAATAATTGGTTAACAATAGCTGTCCCTATACCTTTTTTACGAAAGCCGGGAACGACTTGAATCCATTCCAAAATGCCTTCTTTAGTTTCGTCATCCGGCAATTCCACATCCGATTGGTTCCGTACTGTGCTTATCATATACAATTATCCATAGGTTTCTATTATAAACTTTTGACTGCGTATAACCAATCATTTGCGTAATATTAACCGATAAATCACTGTATGAGTCGTTGATTATAGAAACTACCGTATTCATATCATCCTCTTCGACGGTCTTGAATAAAAGCCACTCAGGGATAGTTTCTTCCACAACTTGCAGCGGATGATATATTCTAAAGTATTCCTCATCAGTATATTCGTTTAGATATTCTTCACTAAAATTCTCGTCGTGAACTATCAATATATCGTTCGGCAATATAATATTTTTGCTTTTCCAATAGGGGATAGATAACATCCGACACGGCTGACTAATATATGATTCCAAATCTACCATATCATTTTCCTCACATCATAATTTTATTTCACAAATTGTAATTTGATTTGTGTTAATATAGCAATTTAATTA
>JAJBVC010000175.1 GCA_020860025.1 Clostridiales bacterium
ATATATATAGAGGTAATGTTATGAATAATGATACACTCCTTAAAGCATTGAAAGAAAACTCAATGACTTTTACAGCCGAAGAAATAAATCAGATGATGAATGATGAATTAAATAAAGACCCTCAGGAAATGGATACCGAACTGATAGACATTTGTACGGATATTCTCAGCGATATATATTTTAATGCCGATACAGAAACGGAAAACGCAGCAAAAGTAAATGACAGTACAGAAAGCCGAAAAGAGAATAAAACAACATCAAAAAGAATAAAACTCGGTAAGGCTTTACTGATAGCGGCTGTTATTGTCATTATTACAAGTATTGCTGTCCCTGTAGGCGCACGATATGTTCACAATGAAGTGTCGGATAAAATCGTACAGTTCTTCAGTGATAATTTCAAAATCGACCTGCGCAGCGGTAATAAAAGCGCAATCAGTCATTCGGATGAAAATATTTATTTAATTAAACAATTAAATCAAGCGGGATTTGAAAGCGTAATACTGCCGGGTGATTTGCTGAATAACACTTATTCTGAAAATGATATTACAATTTCAGATGAAGAAGATTGTTTATCGGCGGAAATTGATTTTAAAATTGATGACATCAGCGGTTATATCTGTATCACCGAATATAAAAATGATGAATTGGCTGATATACTCAACCAAAGTGAAATCGGTGAACAATATGATTCTGTTGAGCAGCTCACATTAAACGGAATGGATATTTTAATATTTAACCACGACGATATATCTTTCATTGAATATGCGGACAATAATATTGAATATTCCATTCATTTAGAAAATTGTTCACTTGATTCAGCAGTTAAAATAGCTGAGTCATTACAATAGGAGAATTTTAATGAAAAAAATATTTAGTTTAATAATTATTGGATGTTTAGTTTTTACATTATTTGTACCTGCAAATGTATTTGCAGCAGATATTAAAGAGCAATCCGAATGGCAAGATATAGTTTTATCTGATGAAGAATTTGAAAAAATATTATCAAATAATCCTAATAACAATATCATTACATATGCATCAGGATTAATTGATAGTTATTCAATAGGTATATCAAAAAGCGGAAGCGACTTGATTATTGCCGGAAAAACAACTTGTACAAGTAATGTCACTAAATGTGGCTTCACAAAAGTAATTGTGCAACGAAGAAGCAGTAGCACTGCATCTTGGAGTAATTACAAAACATATAGTGATTTATACAAAGATGCTCGAAGTTATACTTTATCTAAAAAACTTTCTGTTACAAGTGGATATCAATATAGGGTAACTTGTACTCATTATGCAAAAAAGAGTTTACTGTCAACAGAAAAAATTGACAACACATCTAATATAGTGACTTTTTAACAAAATAAAAGTCAATTCTATAAAGTATTTTCCATGTAATGAGGCTGTCTCGCTATTGTGAGACAGCCTCATTTGTTATTACTGCATAAGAATTTCCCCATTCTCCCAACCCCAAGAAAAGCTATTAAACTGCTCAACCCAGCTTTCAAGGGATTGGACGACTATTTCGCCGGACAGGTTGTGAATGACCTGTCCGTTTCCGATATATATACCGACATGACCGTAGGGATTGGATGCATACCCATAAACTGTTGCACCGATTTGTATTTCACTCCAGTTGCTTGATACAGCCCACATATCAGCCGCACATAATGCACAGTGAGCCGAGCCTCGTGAGCCTGTAACAGCTTGGTAAACATCAGCTACCCATGCCTGACAATATCCCGACCTTGCAGATATTCCGTAATATTCCGAATTTGTCGCAACTGCCACTAACTTCTTTTGTGTATCGTTTGCTTCTTCGCTTTCAAAGGTTAGTGAATATATATCAATATTACTCGAATTTGTACCGATATTGTATATGAGCGAAGCCCATAATTCATCATTTGAACTGCTCATAAGCTCAGTTAAATAACCCTTTTTAACATCATCAAAGCCGTACACTAAAGCCATATCATCGGCAGTTTTACTGTTAAGCGTTATTGTCAATATTTTCTTTTGGACTTCTTCTGTGGTTGTTACCGTATTTCCGCTTTCGTCTGTGGTCTGTACTTCTTTTGTCTCGGTTGTTGTATCTATGTTTGATGAAACGGCGTTCATATCCCAAAATATGTCTTTTAATATACTTTTCTTGTTGTTGTCAATTGTTGCAGTTTCCAAAGGATTAGCATCATCGGCTGCAACCTTGACCGAGTAGATTGCAAGTACATCTTTCCAGTTGGATTTGGTTCCTGTTATCTCATATTCATCATAAGTGTTGTTTGATTTAATCTCTTCAATTTTATCGTCATATTCACTATTGATTTCCTGAATAACAGATTGAATCGTTAAACCCGTTTCGCTTGCTTCATTGCTGAAGAAAATTCCGTAAAACGAAGCACATAACGCACCGAATAAACAAAGTACAATGATGATTACTACGGCTATCCAACCTCCTGCGGAAATCGCTGCGACAAGAGCCTTTGTTCCTTCGATAATTGCCTTAACGGCGGTTTTTATTGTTTGAACGGTTGCTTTGGCTGTAACCTTTGCAGTCTGGACTGCCTTTTGCGTTGCTTTAACAGAAGTCTGTGCGGTTTTTGCCGCTTGCTGTGAAGTCTTAATAGTAGCCTTTGCTGTCTGTTCAGCGGTCTTTACAGATTTTTCGGCAGTTTTAACTGTGCCTTTTGCTGTGCTTTTAACAGCTTCTTTGCCTGTCGATTTTACCGATTGTTTAATCGGTCTTTCACTCTGTTTGGTAACTTCGGCAGTTTGAGTTCTTGCAGGATATACAGATTGCTTTTTTAATGACTCCTCGGCTCTCTTTGTCTTAAATCTTTCAATACCGTCTTTTGCTTTGCGGACATTCTCTTTTGTTTCTCGAACACTCCAACGACCAACATTGCCAGCCTGATGAACACCCTCGTGAACAACTGCGTCTGTTCCTTGTTCAATTTTATTTGAAGCGTATTCTTCGGCAGAGCTTTCTAAAGCGTAAACGGAATGTTCCGCCTTATCTTTTGTAGTGATATATGCTTGCTTCATTCTTTGACCTGCAACAGCCGCTTTGTCTATGGTTTTAATCGTTCCTTTTATCATATCTCTCGTTTTAATATCAGCCAACGCTTACACCTTCTTTGCAATAACAACAAACCTGCTGTTTTTTCTTGTATATTCGCAAGTTGAAAGAGTAATCAAATTGTCGCCGTATTTAATGGCTTCATCTGTACGGTATAAAGAAAGCTTTTCGCACTTTTCAATAAATTCATTAAAAACCTCTTCATTACCGAATGAGGTGTATTTATTGTATTCAAACGAACCTGAAACAGTTTTGAACACATAAACGATTTTGTAGGTGTTTTCGCTGTCAAGCGTATCGAATTGAATATACTTGTGTTCTGTATAAAAATCATAATCGGAATACTTTGTAAGATTTGAAAACATTGCACCGTCTTTCATATTATGACCGTAAATAATCAGGTTTGATTTGTCTGTATTTACAGAACAATTCTCCTGAAGATAAGGGCATCCGTATGACGAATATTCCTTGTTGAAATTATGTTTTAGGTAATAATTGGGATTATCGGGCGTTTGCATTACCGGGTAATTAATATTTGTTTTGTCAATTTTAATCCATCCAATAAAATCATTGTTTTGTTCGTAAAGCTTAGCATATTTATTAAACTTATCCACCGGATTGTTTTCTTCATCGTCGACAATATTTATTAAATCATCGTAAGCATCGTTTTCTTTATTTAAATTTTGATAGTAGGTAAAAAGATAAGCGGCACTCAAAGTAAAAAGAATACTAAGTGCCACTATCATTGCAATACATATTTTCTTTTTCATAATATATCCTTTCGTAATTAAGAGAGTTACTAAATGGTCTCACTTAACTTCGTAGTCATCAGTTTATACAGCTTTGTATTCTTCGGAAACTTATTAGCAAACGGTACAAGCGAACTGCCCACCTTAATAAGTCCGTGTCCGGCATCTACATTTGTGATATACGACATCTGAAGATCGGAGATATTAAGAAGTTTGGCAAGCTCAATTCTATCTGTCGAAGCCTGATTTAGCATGATAATAAACTCAGAGTTTGCAAGCATAGTTCTTGCGGTGTGGCTCTGTAAAAGGTCGTCCACATTCTGAGTGACACCTGTTGCATATGCTCCGTACTTTCTAACCCGCTTCCAAAGTGTAAAAAGAAAGTTTGCAGAATACTCATGTTGAAAAAGAAGATAAATCTCATCAATGAAAATGAAAGTGTGCTTACCCTTGGCACGATTTTGAGTAATGCGGTTAAGAATAGAGTCAAGCACAACAAGCATACCTATCGGCATAAGCTGTTTGCCCAAATCAAGAATATCATAGCAGATAAGACGATTGCTTGTATCTACATTCGTAGGCTTTGCAAAGGTGTTAAGAGAACCGTGAGTAAAAAGCTCAATAGCAAGAGCAATTTCTTTTGCTTCCGGTTCAGTCTGTTTCAAAAGTTCATCTCTAAAGTCTTGGAGCGTAGGAACTTTACCTGTATAATCATTCTGCTGATATGTTCTGTAAACACTTGCGGTACATCTGTCAATGATTGACTTTTGCTTAGCGCCGAGATTATTTCCGCCGATAAGTTGTTCGCAAAGAGACATAATAAACTCTGACTTTAAGATAACGGGGTTTGCACCGTCACCGTATTCCTTGTTCATATCCATAGCGTTGATATGATTGTTAGATGTTGCCGAAATGTTGATAATCTCTCCGCCGAGGGCTTTAACAAGCTGTCCGTATTCTCTCTCGGGGTCGATGATAATAACATCACAATTGCTTGCAAGGATTTGATTGACAATCTCTCCTTTAGCGGCAAAAGACTTGCCTCCGCCGGGGACGCCGAGTATAAATTCATTACCGTTTAAAAGCTGCTTGCGGTCGGCAATAATCATATTTTTGCTGATTACATTTTGACCGTAATATATACCGTTTTCGTGTCGAATATCCTGAACTCTGAACGGAATAAACACAGCAAGGCTTTCTGTGGTAAGTGTTCTGAAAGAGTCAATCTTTCTTGTACCGAAAGGCATTACCGTATTAAGACCGTCAAACTGCTGGAATTTAAGCGTTGCAAACTGACAAAGATGTTTTCTTGCCGTAGTAAGCAATACTTGCGTATCATTGTCAAGCTGTTCCTTTGTGTCTGCCGTATGCACCATAGTAATAACGGCGAACATCATTCTCTGGTCACGAGTAGTAAGGTCATCAAGAAACTCTTTCATCTCTTTCTTTTGCTGTTCCATATCGTAAGGAACGGTTGCGGAAAAGTTGTTGTTGGAATTTTGTCTTCTCTGCCAATTTGTTATGTTCGTTTCTACACCGAGCAAACGGCTTTCGGCTTCTCTGACCGCTTCATCGGTGGGAACGGGAATGACATCAATCGACATCATCAAATTTCTGTTCATATCGGTAAGCTCCGCTACCATACTGTCTTTGATATATGAAGCGTATTCACGAAGAAAAAGGACTCTTCCGTATCGGTTACCCATTTTGAAAAAGTCCTTTTCAAATTCCATTGTGTCGGGACAGATATAGTCCTTAAAATTGTGTCCTTTCTTTCGTGTTTCCTTAATATCAAAATGAAACGATGTTTCCTCTCCTACTCTATAAAAGTCGTGGAAAATACGAAGTCTCTCGTCTGTTTCAAGTTCTGTGCATATACTTCCGAGCTTACTGAAATGAGCAATAAGGTCTGCACCTACACGAGCAAAATATGTCCGTGCGTCCTCAACATTTTTCTTGTTGACGGAGATAGTTACATATTTATCCTGAACGATAGAGTTTGCTCCGGTTGCCTTATCAAGCAACATTTTGTTATATTCGTCACGGTATACATCAAGGTCGTCGCCCTGATTGGGAATAAGGATTGTTTTCTCAAAATCCAATTTATTAAGCCTGCGGTTATTTATTGTGATCTTTGTTGTTGCACCGCTGTCAAAAGAGTTAAGGAGTTCGGAATATTCAAGAAACATCGCTTCCTTATCCTCACGACTTGCAACAGCATAGTTAATATCGGAAAACTTAAATGTCTTAGAATACTTATCTTTGCCGACTTTAAAAATGCCATCATCGTAAATTGCATAAATCGGGATAACATCCTGTACTCCCTTAGGTACAGCAAATTTTTCTCTGTCCTGCTTAAACAGATTTGTAAGTGTTTTAATCATTAGACTTCAATACCTCCTTTTGTTTTTGTTCAATAGACGGCTTCATAAGTTCATAGTAAGTATTTGTGGAATGAAATACAAGTTTCTTTGGCATTAAAAGCTCTGACTTTATCCACGCATAAATTACTTTTTCTGCGGTCATACCGTTGTACTTGATGAAACCGGGTGCTGCAAAAGGTGCAGCTCCCAAAATACACATCCACGATACTGTTTCTGTGCCGACATACGGTTTGAGCAGAAAATACAACCCGACAGCGACTACGCAGGCACAGACAGAAAAAATGAACTGCCGAAGCGACAGTCCGAAAAACATTGATTCTGTATAATTCCTTATTTCACGATTAATTTTTACTTCCATATTTGACTCCTTTCTTCCGTTTAGACACTGTATCCTTAGCGCACCTATCATTTAGACAAATGATTTTGCCATTTCGTTTACCACCGTAGTAAACACATTTCTTACATAACTTTTTATTCATTGCAAATTTCCTTAAAGTCCCATCATTTCATGGATAATTCGGTCTGACATTTTAACTGCACCTACGAGTACGAGCATATTAAATACAAGCTCTCCGATATATGCCCACACCTGAGTTACCGCTGCTGCATTTGTGTCTACTACAGGCGGTGAAGAAGCAAACAGCGAGAATATGATGCAGGCAAGCACGATAACCGCTCCCTCTAAAAGCACTGCACAGTAGCTTTTTATAAAGCTCTTGCCGACATTTTGCGTTGGTTCTCCGGCAAATGTGGATAGAGGAATAGGGGCAAGTGCTGTGTACATATATAGTTTGAAAAATCTACCGTATACGGTCATAATCAAAATAAATGACAGTACCGTTATAAACAGACCGCCAATGAGAGTAACCGCCCATAACGGGATACTCTCAAAGAAGCCGCAGTTTTCGATTGTTGTAATCATTTCATCAGGTAAAGCAGCCTGTTGTGCCGAACCGAATCCTGTGGCTGTCATAATGGTTGATATTGTCCCTTGAACAATATTAAACAATGCAAGCATAAGCTCCATACCGTAAGTGATTACACCTTTTGCAAGTGCAAATCTGACAAACAATTTAAGTGCGTGTTCAGGCTTTTTTACTTCTGTAAAACTGCCGCAAGTTTTTACCATACCGATAACAAAAAACAGCACAAGCAACGCTAAACCGATTGCCTGTACTGCCGAGTTAATATCTACAATGACGCTCCAAATACTTCCTCCCTTAAACTCTTGCGGAGAAGTAGTAATAAGCTGCCATATTTCCGATAGTTTTTCATTCCAAGTTTCAAGGGCGTTTTCAAGATTTTGAACTACCCAGTTATCGCTCAAATTAAGCACCTCCTTAACAGATTAAGGGTATGCCTATAAAATCTGACATACCCTGATAATCATATTTTTTAATCTTAACCCGTTATAAGATTAAGAATTTCTTTAGCAAAAGTGATAATTACACCGCCTGCAAGGGTAAGGAAACCGTTCGCTCTCTGAGATGGGTCGTGAGATTTTAAAGAAAGACCGATTTGAACAATACCGAAGCCGAGCAAAATCATACCGATTGCACGAATAAGTCCGAATATAAAATCGGAAAGGTTATTTACGACATTCAAAGGGTCGCTGTCTGCGGCAAAAGCCGTTATGCCGATACTGAATACCGTCATTATTGCAATAATTGATATAAAACAGATACGCAGGATTTTCTTGCATTTATCATTTGTATAAAGGTTTTGAATTCTTTTATCCGTATCTGTGTTTTTGTTAAATAATTTCATTTAATAAATACCTCCGCATTTAGTTTAATTTTTATCTGTAAAGAGTGCTTCAAGTTCCTCATTGGAAAGAAGTTCCCAATTCGTTTCGGTTACTTTTTTATCGGGAATATCATTCGGATTGATGTCCCAAACAGAAACAGAAGCAATATCCTTTGTAACTTCACCGTGTTTGTATGCTTTTTCTTTTCCGTCTGTCGTAAATACTGCATTAGGGTGATTTAGAATGTCATATTTAAAATCCATAATCGGTCGCTCTCCACGGATAAACAGGATTGCATATTTATTATCAAGCATACGAACCTCGTCAGGTGTTAATAGCTCTCTGCCGCTAATCTGATAATTGGTCGAATAGTTACCGCTTCGTCCTGTACTTTTACCATAGGTGTTTGTGTCAATGGTTTCTTTGCCGAGCAGTTCGGACACATACTTGTGCGTTGACTGCTCGTTTCCGCCGAGATAGAGAAACTCATCACAGTTACCGACTATGCTCTCCCACTGCTTTTCAAACAATGCTTTTAACTGTGCCAAGTTCTGTAAGATGATACTTACAGATACTCCTCTGGAACGCATAACGGACAGGATTTTATCAAAATCATCGGGAAGCGAGACATTTGCAAATTCATCCATCAGAAAATGTACAGGAACAGGCAAACAGCCTCTGTGAATATGGTCGGCTGAATAAAACAACTGCTGAAAAAGCTGTGTGTAAAGAATGGATACCAAGAAATTAAAACTCGAATCGTTATCGGGTATCAGGGCAAATAAAGCTACTTTCTTTTCACCGAGGGATTGTAAATCAAGTTCATCGGCGGAAGTTAAAGAAGCAAGGCTTTCAAGGTTGAATTTTTCAAGCCTTGACGCAAGGGTTATCTGAATAGATTTCAGAGTTTTTGCAGAACCCGAATGATAGGAATGATAATATTTCAAAGCAATATGGTCGGGATTGTCTATCATCAAATCCGAAAACAGATTGTCAAGAGGAGAAGGACTCGGGTCTTCTTCGTCCTCAATCGCTCCAGCTCTGAGCATTTCCATAACCATTGCAAAGTTTTGTTCTTCCGACGGTGCTTCATAGTGCAGATAGAATATGAGTGCAAGAAGAAGCATTGAAGCTGCTGTATCCCAAAACGGGTCGTTGCTTTGCGAGCCTTTAGGAGTGGTACTTTTAAAAAGATTGGTAACAAGCTTTTGTACATCATTGTCACTTTGCAAATATACAAACGGATTGTAGCAATGGCTTTTGTTCATAGAGATAAGGTCAAGAACACGGATTTCATAACCATTCTTTTCAAGGAGCTTTCCTGTATCTCTTAAAATTTCACCCTTGGGGTCAAGTATTACGAAAGAAGTATTGCATTGCATTAAATTCGGCTTGCAATAGAACCTCGTTTTACCCGCACCCGAACCTCCGCATACAAGAGTATTCAGATTTCGTCTGTGTTTTTTTGCATCTAATCCGATACGCACATTCTGCGTCATCAGTTTGTTTTCTGATGGTGGATTTTGACGATACTTTTTATCAACGGCTTTTGCATTGCCCCATTTTGCCGAACCGTGTTCTTCTCGTCTTCGATAATTTCTAAGTGTCGAGAAATATATCCCGATTCCCATTCCGTATATAAGAAGCGAAATGAGGACAGTTTTTAGGCTGTCCTCACATAATGTTACGGATAAAGGATTGTTTATGGCTGTAGCAAGATTAGCAAGTATCTCAGACAGTCTGCCGTTTAGATAGGGAGCAATAAGAAGTGCCAACCATACAACCGGAACAATACCGATGACGGATAAGATAACAGCAGATTGTCTGTCATTATCTCGCTTCATCCGAGTGCTTCCTTTCGATTACTTTGAACTTTTTCAACGGAGCATTACCGACCTTGACAAGTAAATCATCAACTGCGTCGGCTGATTTGCCTTGCTCCGTCAACTTTGTTTTTTCATCATTAAGAGAGCGAATAACAACTCCGTGTTCATAGTCATCCAAAGCAATATGATAGAGCTTTTCTTTTTCCATAAGCGACCTCCTTATCTTTCGTGAACCTTAGAGCGTTCCTGCTTTTTACGGTACAGCTCATCTGACATACGGCTGTGAATTTCAGCCATTGCATTGCGTGTCTTGTTAAGTTCTGCACGAATTTCTTTCGGCTCTTTTACCGATAAACTTTCGGGAATGCGGTCAATAGCAAAGTTCTGAGTATCTATGCCATACTTTTTGCAAAGCATATATCCGATACATACTGCCTGAAATCCCATATCTCTGCGGCTGTAACTTTCACTGTTAACAGAAAGCTGTGCGTGACCGAGTTCCTGAGCAACACACTGAGCAACCGCTACACTGTCGCCTACATTTCGCTTTACATACAAGGTCTGCTTATCGTTGTTGTAGAAAGCAGCCATATTGGGATAAGGAAGTTCGTTCGTCGCTTCGACTTCAACAGGACACACATCAAGCATTGCGGTGATAAGTGCTTTAGGATCACGGTTTACCGATACAGACGGTGCTTTTTTGCCGTTAGTCTGCGATATGTCAAATACCTTTTTCACATTGTATGAGATTGCCGGTGTACCATTGTTTCTTGTATATTCCACAGGTTCTAAGATAGAAATGCTCTTGGCACCTTTTACAATCTTTACATTGTCTTTGCCCCAATCGCTGAATCCTTTTAACTGCGTTGCCTGCGGAAGTTGGTTGTATATAAGCAAAGCATTGGCTGCCGAGTATCTGTCCATTCGGCTTTGAGTATCAAGAAACGCTTTGAACTTTTCAGGGTCACTGACAACATCAACGGCTGTATCGTCAATCATCTGATATACTCTTTCTTTTTCAACTCGTTTCTTTTCGGCATATTCCTCTTTGGAAAGTTTAGGCTGATTACCTCCGACTCTTGAGGGTGTAAAACTGTTAGTCATAGTAGATTACCTCTCTTTTCTTTTAGATTTTCTTTTTTGCTTTTTGTGAACGGTTTGATTGTTCTTTTGCTGTGGCTTTGGTTTGATTTCGCCACGATCCGGATTTGTTTGCTCTGCTTCCTTTTGCTGTTTTGCCTGTGCTTTGTAACGGTCAAGTTTTTCTTTAACCGACGGCTTTTCGGCAGACTTGGCAATACCCTTATCAGATTGCATACCTACCGGCTCTGAGTTTTGCCTTGACGGAGGGTTTTTGTCCGTTTTGGCTGTTGAGGGGTTTGAATTTTCCTCCTTTTGCATTGGTTTTCTTACAGCTTCTTCCGTAATGATTTCGTTTTTGGATTTTGTCGGCTTTTCCGTTTCAATGGCTTCACGGGCATTTTTTGCCTTTTGTGCTTCACTGACAATGGAAACCTTGTCAACTTTGCCGAGTTCAAATCTCTCAACGATACGCTGAATTTTGGAAGCGTCCTCTGCTCGTGCGATAATATCGACAGGCACATTCTCACCCTTTGTATTCTTATCTCTGAGCACGCAGTAGAGAACGCCGTATCGTTTTGCCTGCTCTGTAAATTTCTTTAAGTCCTTATTCGGAATTGAGAAAACTTTAAGCTCTTTGCCGGACTTAATCATATTGGTAAGTCTCGCTTTGCCTTTGGTTTTTTGTTCCTGCTTTAATACCGATACGAGAAGCAGTGCAATATTCTTTGCAGCCGAACCGCTTAATTTTGCGGCGACTTCAAATCCTTCAAGGGAGAGCCTGACAATTTGCTCAGCTGCGTCACCACCGTTGTTCATTGCGTGATTTCTCCTTTCTTTGCAATTTTTCTTCCTCTGCGTGTATCTGCTCAATGTTTTTAGTCATTACCTTAGACCTTTCTGCAATACTGTCACAGAGTTTGACTTCCTTTCTAAGAGTCTTTAACTTTTTATTGATAGAAGCGATTTCGTCTTTTGCTTTAGACAGTTCTTCATCTGTAATATTTGTTCTTGTCCTCTTTCGGAGAAGTGTTCTGTCGGCAGCAAGAGTTTTCATCTGCTCCATCGCAGAAGCTTTATATGAAAAAAGCTGCTCGTCAGTAGAAATGTTCTCTCGTCCGAGCAGCCTTACTTCATCAGTAATCTTGTCAAGCTTCATTAAATCTTCTTTCAAAAGATAATGAAGCCTTGCGTTATTTTGTTTTTTATATTTAGACAAATAACCAAGCCTGTAACAATAATAAAGATAGAGGCCGTAAAGACCGCCTTTCTTTTGCAGCTTTTGTCCTCGTGTCTGCATACTGTATTGGCGAGGTTTATATTCCTGTTTTTGAAACGGCTCTAAGCTGTCCCATCGTTCTCGGTTATCTTTGATACGCTTGATAATTCTTTCATTTGTATAATCTTCGCCGAGATTTTTAAGTCTGATAGGTTTGTTATATCCTTTCGGTGTAACAGTCCAATATTTTCTTTGAGGACTTAGATTATATGAATAACCCATTTCCTTTAGAGCATATTGAAACTCACTTAGTGTTTTACTATGGTCGATAGCATAATCAATCGCTTCCTTTGCAACAGAATATCTTGTAGGAATTCCTGCTTTTTCTTTCATTGTCAGGTACTCTGATTGCTTACTGCGGTTTGGCGTCGGGTTGTAGTAAAGACCGTATTTCTCACAAATTCTGTCTGCTGTCTTTCTGAATTTAAACCACGCTTTTTCATCGCCCCATAAATGTTTTCCGTCAACAAAAGAAATAGAATTAATTACAAAATGACAATGCAGGTGCTTTGTATTCAAGTGCGTTGTTACCACCACCTGAAATCGTTTGCCCCAAACTTCATTAGCAAATTCCATTCCGATATGCTGTGCCATTTCTGGAGATATATCTGTTTCCTTGAAGCTTATATATCCGTGATAGGCTTGTATGCCGTCTTCCTTTTGAAAATGTTCCTTTACGGTTATGAACTGTTCACGAGCAATAAAGGGCGAGCAGTTAATACCGTCAACATAAAATTCCTTTTCTGTTTTTTCTTCGTCCTTTGCGTAAGATAAAACATCTGCAAGAGCTTGATATTGCGTTTCGGTATATTGCCTTTTGATATTTGCATTTGTCTTTTCCGGATTGGTTGCATAATCAATAACCTGACCGAGCCTTTGCGTTACCGACCATAGTTTTGTTACTGCCATTTCAGTTCACTCTTGTCGGGACGAAGATAACGCTTTTCAATTTCAAGCTGAAACTTATTCCATTTCTTTGCTTCTGATTGCAACATCGGTGCGTCAATAAAACCAAGAGAGTTTGCTTTGGCGGAAAGCTGATTTATATTGTTGCCGATTGCCGACAATTCTCTCATAACATCATAGAAACGCTCATCGGGTTTTGCTTTTGGCTCATATCCTTTTACAAGCAACCGAATAAGTGCCGCTTCGGAAAGGCAAGCCGCCTTTGCTTTCTTTTGAAGTTCCTGTGCTTCCGCTCGGTTAAACCGAAGTATCTTTTGAATGTTTCTCTTTCTCATTATCATCCTCCTTTCTCGGCGGCGGATTGATACGGTTAATCTGTACAAGGCACATCATTACAATGCCGGCAAAGCCGCCTATTACAAGACCGATAATTAAACTTATTATTCCTGATATAAATTAAAACTCCTTTCTCACGGGGTATTAGGGCAACACCCTAACGAGCCTTTTACCGTTTGGAAGCAAAGTGCTATCCAAACGGTCTGCTCGCTAAGATTAAACAACAACTTCGTGTTGCCCTTAAATTAGATGTTATCTTTCAAAATTTTTTGATTTAGGCTTAAAAGATTCAGCAGCAATATTGCCGTTAAAATCCTTAAAAAATCGTTCGGGATATTTGAATTTTTCCATATATTTCTTTTCCAAATCTTTCGGCAAGCTCTGAAAACTTTCGCTTTCGGGCGGAGCATAACATATGAAAAACTTCCCAGCAACAATATCAATCATCTCTTTTTTACTGTCTTTATCTGAATAAATTGCACGGTTTAGCGGAAGTCCCGACATTTTGCCCTCTTCATTACAAACGATTGCAATATTGTCATCAAACGGCATATATTCTTCAATATACCCGCCGACAAGTTCTTGCATTGCTTCAAGGTTGTCTTCAATTTCAATTACTTTTGGATATTTATTCGGCTCAACAAATATGACCGAAATCATATTTTCCTGTTCCGGTTTTTTCATCTTTCACCGTTCCTTTCGTGATTTTTATGAGGTCCAATTCCCATTTTGATACAAAGAAAGTCATTGAAATCCTTACCTGCTTTAGGAGGATCGTCAATGACTTCATACTTTTTCGGCAGTATTGTTTTCAAAGCAAGAGCCGCTCTGCGGCCTGCGTAATCATTATCAAAATGGAGATAAATTCGTTTGACTTTTTTGTTCGTACTAAGGTACTTATCAAGTGCAATCGGTACTTTGCTTTTTTCAATTTCCTTTGCAGGAGAATATACACCCGACAATGACAAAAGATTAAGTTCTTGCCAATTTTCACCGTTTATCTTTGCAAGAGTGGCATAAGATAGCAGGTCAATCGCACATTCAAATAGGTGAACTTCTTGTGTATTTTCTCCCGTTATTCTAAAAGAACAGTCCTTTTTACTTCCTGTACAATCACCCATAATTTTCATATCGTTTGTTGAACGGAACGCCGCATACTTAGGCTTTTTCTTTTCGTCATAGCCTACAAAAACCGCATTATGATAAGGCAGGCTTTCATAAATCAAATTGTTGTCAAGACAATATTTAATTATCTCAAAATCAATTCCACGATTAAAAAGATATGCAAAAAGGACATTGGATGTTTTATTTTTATCGGGTAAAATTAACGAAGACTCTTTTTCTTTTTTGGATTTTTGAATTTGTTTTGGTTTGGTAATTGCTGAGCAACCAATTATCTTTTGAGCCGCATCAATGAAGGAGTAACCTTTGACCTTGATAAGATAATCAAGTGCCGATTTACCTCCGATACCTCTGCTCCACCACATCCATTTGCCGTTTGAAATTTTCAAGCTGTCGTGAGTTTTTGTTGTGTATGTGTTACCTGAAAACTTAACAAGCTCATCAGGTTCATAATTTTTAAGGTATGTCAGCAAGTCAATTTCCTTTGCTTTGATGATTAACTCTGGTGATATATATGGTATTGTAACCACCGCCTTTCTTTTTATCTTTCATATGATTTTTTGTTTTGTTTTTAATAAAATAGCCGACTGATTTTCAAACTGAAAACCAATCGGCTTATATAT
>JAJBVC010000145.1 GCA_020860025.1 Clostridiales bacterium
CAATATAATTGTGTAATTTGTCTATACAATGTTGTAGCACGGAAACTTGCATCTAAAGATTTACCGCTAATAATATTACTATATTCGCTAATAGGAAGTTCATAAGTTGGAGTTTTAATTGTATCAATAACAGTATAAGTATTTTTGTCGAATCCCTCTTGTTTTCTCTCGTCAGAAAGCTCCATGCCATTTGCTTTAGCAAGTGTGTCGACAAACGAATGGTGACAGGTGGTATATGGATCAGTTAAAGAATCGAGTGGTATCGACAAAGGTTTAGAAAGCATCAGAGAGAATGTAAGATTGATGATTTTTCCGTAATCTTTATGTATTTCATTGGCTGCAGTCATCAATTCTACAGTTGCTCGGATTCGAATTATAAGCTCATAAAGGCTGGTGGATTTAATGCTTACATATTTTGTGCTACTGACGGGGAAAAAGAAACCGTTTCGTTGAAAAAAGTTGTAAAAGTATTTTGGCTTTTGAGAAGGAAGAGCAATTAAAGAACCAAGAATATTATCTTCCTCACTGGTTCCGTTTGCCGCAATTCTTGACAATCCTGTTTTAGCTCGGTAAGCGAAAAAAATAGGTTTATCAGGAAAAGCCTGAAATTTATATGTTTTCTGCGGTGGTGTGCCGGGAGTAGTATGTTTTATATCCTCTACACAATCACAACTGTAACTTCGGAATGTAAATACATTATTTTCAAAAAAGTCATTGATAATTTGAGACATTGTTATTCACCTTTTGCGTTTCAAAAGTCATGGAAATCACCATGGCTTTATTTTTTTGCCCTTAAAAAGTAATGGTAATTTTATATTGTATATAAGAATTATACCATTATATGCAGTATAAAACAAGAAATTTAACATTATAAAAATAAAAAAGTTATGCTTAATTTTGCTATCTTCAATTACTTTATGACAACTATTATACTTAATATAGGTTAAAAACCTGAAATAAATCTCAATTGTCCGAGATGGCCATTAGGACGATGGGATGCATAAGAGTTGAGGACACAGCGATAAAGGTTGTGTTCAAAACGAAGATGCCCCACCGTTGCTTTGTTATGCCCGTTTTGGATTACCGGAGCCTGTGGTCATCTTCGACTGCAGGCTCTTTTTGTGTCCCACCGTCTTTTCCTCGGACGGAAAGGACACATTATGAAAGAAAATCAGAGTAAAACACAGGAAAAGAAGTATCAAATTCCAATGGAAGTAACCGAAGAGGTTATTCGTGACTTTGGAATCAAACGAGAGGAGGTTGTTTTTAAGAAAATCGGTAACCGTAAATGTCAAGTCATTATGGTTGATGCAACTGAGACACTGTATAAAGCATATATGGAACCAATCTGGTCTGAGCAAAAACGAATGGATCGTGAAAAGCGTTGTCTTGTATCCGGCAAGAGCGGTAAACTTATCCGTTGCCCCGAATCAAACAGGTGTGAGAATTGCAGATATGCATCAAAAGTATGTCTTGAAAAGAATCGACCTGCATCAATCTCCTTTTTGGTGGCTGAGGGCATAGAACCGGCGGCAATATATTCATTTGAAGATGAAGCTGACAATCAGATGTTTTTGGATAATATCATTTGTATTCTCTCTGATATCAATCCAAAGTACGGAGAAATTTTTGAGTTGCTATATGATGGCATCTCACAGCAGGAAATAGCAGATGAGTTAGGTATGAAGCAACGCACGGTTTCAGACTATGTCAAAAAAATTCGTGCAATTGTTCAGCCTCTTGCAAAGGATGCTTTTAATTGGTAGAACAAAAGCGGTGCTTGTCATTATGGTAGGCACCGCCTTTTTTAATCTTTCATATAAAACATTGTTTCAAAACCGTCCGCTCTGAGATTAAGTCCTCTAATCCAAGGCGGTGTTCTTCCCATTTGATTACAAACAGCCTGTACAGATACATCTTTTCTGCATTCTATTATCAATTCATCGTGAACATGGGCACAGATGAAACAATGCTGAAGGGTCTGCATAGCATAACATAAAATATCCCTGCTGATAGCCTGTACAATGTTCTCTACAAACTTCGGGCCATAGCTGTTGATACGTGTCCATTTTTTGTTTGTGCCTATACCTTCATAAGTGATGCACTCACTGCCGAATTGGTTTTCACCGATACGAGGTCTTACATAAACAAGTTTTCTGCTGGAAGGAAGTTGTATGAACATCATACCGCTTTTGTATGAAAACTCTATCCCGTGAGTTTCAGTATCAATATGCATTTTGACGGTTTTGGTAACAGCACGGTCGACATCCCACCAAAAGCTCACAATGTTTGGATTTGAGTTTCTCCACGCAGTAACCAAAGGCTGAAGTTCATCTTCTTTTAACCCCATATCAAGTGCACCCATGGCTTTTAATGCTCCGCAGGAACCGCCGTAGCCGAGAGCCAACTCAGCGATTTTACCTTTTTGACGAAGGTGACCGTTGATGCCGTGTTTCTCAACAGGAACATGGAACATTTGAGAAGCTGACGCACAGTAGATGTCACCACCGCTTTCAAATACATCAAGTCTCCACTGCTCGTCTGCAAGAAATGAAAGTACTCTTGCTTCAATAGATGAGAAGTCGGCAACGATAAATTTGTATCCTTGACGAGGTATAAACGCAGTACGAATTAACTGCGAAAGTGTGTCCGGTATATTCTCATAAAGCATTTTCATCATTTCGTAATCACCGTATTTTAAAACAGAGCGTGCAGAGGCAAGGTCGTCAATATGGTTTTGAGGTAAATTTTGTAATTGTATGATTCTGCCTGCCCATCGTCCCGAACGACTTGCACCGTAAAACTGAAACATACCTCGCTCTCTGCCGTCACTGCATACAGCTTCTTTCATCGCATAATATTTTGATACACTGCTTTTAGCAAGCTGCTTTCTCAATTTTAGAGCATTCGATATAGGCTCGGGTGCTGTTTTCAAAATATTTTCAACTGCTTTTTTGTCGAGTGAATCTGTATGAATATCATTTTCGGAAAGCCACTGTGTCATTTGTTGTACCGAATTAGGATTTTCAAGACCTGTCATTTCTTTTAATGAACTCTTGAGTTCTTCCTTGCACATAGTGTCAAATTGTATAGCATTTTCAACTATTTGTGTATCTACGGCAATACCACGGTCATTTATCATCTGGTCTATGCGGTACTCATTCCAAACAAAATCAGGTACAGAAAAACGAGAAAGTTTTTTCTGAATTGACATTTCCACCTCAACATCTCGTTTGTTGTATGCTTTAAAAGTTTGCCATTTTATCGGTGAATGACACGGAAGATTTCTTTTGCGGTTGCCGTTCGCTTTAGTCGGTTTGCATGGCTTGCAAAAATAGCGTATCAAGTCTGCTCCTTGAGACATTTTTTGTTTGTCAAGACCTAAGACAGCTCCGGCACTTTCTAATGATAGAGGAAGTCCCATGTATGCACACCAAACTTTTGAGCATCTCCAAGAGGATGGATTTAGATAATTACCGACAGTATCCTCATTAATACTGTAAGAACTAAAATACTGTGGATAGTTTCGCTCAAGCCATATAGATAAAAAGACTCGCTCAAATGATGCGTTGAATGCCCATTTTATTATGTTTTCATCTGATAATGCAGTAAGGACATCGGATGGTATTTTCTCACCTTGAGTAATATCGACCACCTGTACTTCACCGCCGTCTACTGAGTATCCAAACAATAAAAGTTCTGCATTCAAAGACTCGGCATATTTATATACACCGCATTTTTTTAAGTCGACATCACTGAATGTTTCTATATCAATAGATATTTGTTTCATAAATATATCTCCGATTAATAGGAAAGAGGGCGACAAAAGCCGCCCAACCTCCATATCCGTTTTCACTTTTTATGAAAGAAAATCGTCCTCATCATCAAGGTCTGAAAAATCATCCTCTGGTCGAGATTTTCCGCCGAGAGGCTCGCCGTCGTTGCATTTCATAAGATGATTTAATCCACAGGCTATACCTTTGTTTCCGTTTGTGTTGAATGCATAAAAGTTTATTGATGCACGGCCGTAAACACCGCTGTAAACCTCAGAGCGTTCAAGAATCGGATTGCGGTTGATGTCAACAATACCGGGAGCGGTAGAACTGTTTGCGTTGATGAAGTAGCTCCCTGCATAGGCTTCATCTCCCGGTCGTTCACGGTCACCGTCTCTTAACGGGTTTTTAATGGAGTCAAGAGGCGGTACGAACTTTCCGTTACCTTTAAGTTTTGATTCGCCCTCTTCATACGCTGCTTTTATTGCAGCCTTTATTTTCTTTAAGGTTACGGTATCATCTTTCGGAATAATCAAGCTGACACTGTATTTCGGAGTTCCTCCATTGATTGACTTGGGTTCCCATACATTAGCATAAGAAAATCTTGTGTGCGGTCCTGTAACTACTTTAGTTGGATTAATGAATTTTGACATAATATTGCCTCCTAATTTAAATCTTTAAAATCATTTGTTGCTGTGGTTATGCTCTGACGCTTGTCTGATTCAGGCACCAGAACAGGTTTTCCCTGCGGCTTTACAATACAGTCGCCGAGAAGTTCATCAAATTTTTTCTTTCCGAGAAGACGAGTCATTGCAGTAAGACCGAGAACTTTCTTCTCATATGGGTCATATCCTGCCGACTCTACCAAAGAAGCCACAGTTTCTTCATCGGTATATTTGCGAATTGACCGTCCCTCAACAACTTTGAAACCGTCATACTCAACACCCGAGAGGGCCTGCTGGAGAGCGTATTCTTTAATATCATTTCCCCAAGAAACCAATTCGTCGATTTTCGGAAGAATAGCAGTTATTTCTTCCTTTTCTAATGTGTTCGGCATTTCAAAGTCATATTGTGCAAGTTGCAAGTTGTATTCGGCTCTTTTGCGGCAGGTAGCTTTCAGTTTGCAGAAACGGCAATGGTCGCCTGCCTTGTATTCTCCTTTGCCCTCATAAGCTAACTTCGCAGTAGGTAAGAGAGTGCTTTGAGCCCAATCTAAAAGCTCAGATTTACTCATTTGTGCCGTACTGACATTCCCACGGCGAGGTTGAAAAATTGTCATAGTAACTGTTTCAATATCATAAATGCCATCGTAGGTGTCAAGGGCACCGAGAGCATAACATCTCATTTGAGGATTATTCTCCGCCTCAACTAAAACACCTACACCGTATTTAAAATCTATGATGTGAAGATTTTTATCGGCTACTATAACGGCATCTCCGGTTCCGAAACCTTCAGGTACCCATCGTGAGAAATCAAGTCGTTCTTCAATCAACAACTCGGGGTCAGGGCATAATTCCTTTGCTTTTTCTAACTGCTCAATAACAAAGTTTGCATATTCTTCAGAACAGTCGTCCATCTCACTATCAAAAAATTCTAAGTCATCGGTCATATCATCAGTTTTTTGACCGATGGCTTTTTTTATTTTGTACTCACATAAGGTGTGGGCATCGGTTCCTTGCTGTGCATATGTACTTGCTGTGTCTTTGATGTTTTCGCACGCTTTCGCAGACGGCGGACAGGCAAGCCAACGATATGCTGACGAGGCTGAAAGAAGTGCGTGTTCAGGCATTATCAATCTCCTCCAATTCTGCAACGAGGTTTTCATAATCATTTGGATTAATACTGCTGAATGTTCCGCTTTTTGAATACTTTTTCACTAAAGCCTTAACCTGTGCTTTATATTTTCCATCACATAAATTGGATTTCTCAACAAGAAGTGCCCTCACATCCGTTTTGGAAAGTTCCTTTTTTACCGGCTCATAATCAGGTATCGGTTCAAAGTCCATTTCGTTCTGCTCGTTTTTATTAGGTTCCGGTATAAGCAATTCTTTAAGAACGGATGCCGATTCGACCATTTTCATTCCTGCCTCAATCATACTTTCAAGCAGTTTTGACAGTTCAGTTACTTTTTCATTCACTTGATTGCACCTCCGTTTAAAAGTACATCACCGATTTGAATATCGTTTTTATGAATGCAGGTTTTGTAAGGAAATGAAAGTCCGTAACCCTGAATGTTTTTATGTGGGAGTATTACCACGAGAAGAAAATTCGGATATTCAGCTTTAACCTTCACATTTTGTTCTGCATATGCCCACGGGTTTTCAGGTGTATCACCGATAGGCACTCTTCGTAATTTGACGGTCTTTCCCGTCAGTCCGTAATGTTTAAACATAACTTCTTACCTCCTTTAATTTAGATTTTTGTTGTTTTCTGATTTGTACTTTACAATCATCGCATTTTGCATCAGCGGCACCTCCGTTTCCGAGTGACTTCAAGTCCCTCTGTCTATGAAAGGACACAAAACGGATTTTTCAGCGAATAAAATTTCTGCCGTCAAAGTTCCTCTCACTTCTGAAAGGACAAAGACGGCTCTTTTTAGCGGATATTTTCAAAATAATTTTTATCCGCTGAAATTTTTAACTTTTGTCCTTTCAGAAGTAGAAGAGCAAATCGTCCTCTTCAATAAAGACGAAAGGAGGTAAAGCATCATGACAAATAACAAAGTACCTAAAAAACTTGTATATATCTGTTCACGCTTTGCGGATGACACATTCGGTAATACGAAAAAAGCACGAAAGTATTGTCGCTTTGCCGCAAAATGCGGAGTCGTTCCTGTTGCACCGCATCTGTTGTTTCCGCAGTTTCTTAATGAAACTACTCAACGAGCTTTAGCAATGGAACTTGACCTTACACTTTTGAAACGCTGTGATGAGGTGTGGGTATTCGGTGTAGAAAAAGGTATATCTAAAGGTATGGGTAAAGAAATTATGAGTGCCGGGGATAACGGACAGGAAGTTCGATATTTTACGGAAGACTGCAGGAAATTCATTTAAAAGGAGGCAAAACAAATGAAAATTACAATTTACACAGCTGATTGCTGCGGAAAAGCATCTAATTGTATTTATCCGAAAAAGGTTACCTGTCGTTCTAAAAAAGAACTTAAAGATGCTGTTTCATTTGACCATGTATGTGCAAAGTATAAAGAAAACTATCGCAGCAACAATAATTTCATTCTTTCGGATACCGTAATTATGGATCTTGATAATGACCACTCGGAAAATCCTAACGATTGGATTACTGAAGAGGTGCTTGATGAAATAATACCCGATGTTTCATATGTCTTGGTACCAAGCCGACACCATATGCAATCAAAAAATAATGATACGCCGAGACCGAGGTATCATGTATATTTCCCTATAAGTGAAATAACGAACAAGGATACTTACGCATTATTTAAAAGAGGGATTTGTAAATCATATCCGTTTTTTGATGAGAATGCTTTAGATGCAGCAAGGTTTGTTTTCGGCTCAAGCACGGGAGATGTAACTTGGCACGAAGGTTGGGTCAATATCGATGAAGTTATCGAAACAGACACATTGCCGGAAACGGAAAATACGCAAAACTCAGTAATTACGCAGGGCAGTAGAAACAGTACGCTTTCAAGATTTGCCGGACGAGTTATTAAAAGGTATGGAGATACCGACAAAGCCTATGGGATATTTTTAGAGCAGTCAACTCGCTGCGACCCTCCGCTTGATGAATTTGAACTTTCTTCAATTTGGAAATCTGCAACTCGGTTTTATGAAAAAATCAAAAACCAAGACGGATATGTTCCTCCCGATGAATATAGTAACGATTTCAAGTCACTGAAACCTACTGATTATTCGGATATAGGACAAGCAAAGGTGCTGGTTCAAGAGTACTCAGATGAACTGACATATACCGATTCATCTGAATATATGAGATACGATGGAACACGCTGGGTTGAATCAAAGCAGTTAGCTGTCGGTGCCTGTGAGGAGTTTTTGGACTTGCAGCTGCAGGATGCTTTAGATGCATTAACGGCGGCAAAGGATGCACTTCTTCAAAGCGGTGTCGATGAGTCCGTCATATCCGCAGGAGGCAAAACCTTAGAAAAAGCAGTCGGCGGAGAGAAACAATTAAAACTTCTAAGCTCGTATTTATCATCAAAGCAGTATCTTGCTTTTGTTATGAAAAGACGAGACATGAAATACATCACATCAGCCTTGCAGGCAGCTAAACCTATGGTACTCAAAGACATCAGAGATTTTGACAGTCAGCCTTTTCTTTTAAACACACCGACAGTCACATTTGATTTGACACTCGGTCTTGCAGGTGCAAGAGAACACAAGCCGGATGATTTAATCACAAAGCAAACGGCTGTTTCGGTAAGCAGTGAAGGTGAGAAACTTTGGAAAGACGCAGTCAACGGATTTTTCTGCGGTGATGATGAGTTGATTGACTATGTACAAAAGATTGTGGGCTTATCAGCTATCGGCAAGGTTTATGTTGAGGCACTTATCATTTCTTACGGTGAGGGTTCAAACGGAAAGTCTACTTTTTGGAACACAATATCAAGAGTTCTCGGAAGCTACAGCGGAAGTTTATCAGCAGATGCGTTAACTGTAGGGTGCAGAAGAAATGTAAAACCGGAAATGGCTGAGCTTAAAGGAAAGCGACTTGTAATCGCCGCCGAGCTTGAGGAAGGTATGCGTCTTAACACAGCAACGGTAAAACAGCTATGTGCAACGGATGAAATCGGAGCGGAGAAAAAGTACAAAGACCCGTTTAAATATATCCCAACGCATACGCTTGTGCTTTATACAAACCATCTACCAAAGGTAGGTGCGAGTGACGCAGGAACTTGGCGAAGGCTTATCGTTATTCCCTTTAACGCAAAAATACAAGGCAGTAAGGACATAAAAAATTACTCCGACTATCTCGTAGAGAATGCCGGAGGTGCGGTTTTGTCTTGGATTATTGAGGGAGCAAAAAAAGCCATTGATGCCGATTTTCACATCAAACCGCCGAAGTGCGTACAGGATGCAATCGACAAGTATCACGAGAGTAATGACTGGCTTTCTATCTTTTTAAGCGACTGCTGTGAGATTGATTCATCATACACACAGAAGTCGGGAGAATTCTATCAAGAGTATCGCAACTACTGCCAGCGAACAGGTGAATACATCAGAAGTACAACAGATTTCTATATGGCTCTTGAATCAAACGGTTTCAATAAGAAAAGACGGAATACCGGAAATGTAGTCTGTGGTTTACGATTGAAGTCAGATTTTTTAGAAGATTAGTAGTGTTGGTTGTGGAAGTCACGAAAGTCAAAAACAGAATGTTTTATTATTTTTTTGGTTATGGTTTTTTAAATATGACTTACACGACTTCCATAAAACCTAAAAAAGTGATGGTCGTGAAGTTCATCTAATAAGACCCCTTTAGGGCGAAAAAATAATTTTTATATAAGAAGAGTCTTTGCAATGACATTCACGACTGTCACTCAAGCAGAAAGGAATAAATATGAATTTCTATAATTACATGATGAAAAATTACCTCAATACAGATACTCCGGGAGGATGCCTTGCAGAGGATATGCATGAGGACAAAGAAAAGTTCCCAAGAAACAACGGTGTTAAGTATGCAGGGTGGCACAGGTATATCCGTTCATATCTGACGGAGAATGAAGCCTGCGATAATTGTCTTGAGGTTTTTGAGAAGTGTTGGGAGGAGTATGAGATTGAAGAGAGAAAAAAGCGTGGAATGCCGACTCGTATCAGAAGTTAAAAAGCGTGGCGGTATCTGTCCTAAGTGGGTGTCACCCGGATTTGACGGAGTACCCGATAGAATTATTCTTTTGCCTAAAGGCAGAATAGCGTTTGCTGAAGTTAAAGCAAAAGGTAAAAAACCACGCCCACTTCAGACGGCAAGGCACAAACTTTTAAGGCGGCTCGGTTTTAAGGTTTATGTTATTGATAATGCAGATGATATTGGAGGTGTTTTGGATGATATTTAAACCGCATAAATACCAACAGTATGCAATTGACTTTATTCTTAACCATCCTGTTTCAGCAATTTTCTATGATATGGGTATGGGCAAAACAAGCTTAACATTGATGGCAATCAACACGCTTATGTATGAGTATTTTGAAATTAACAAAGTATTGATAATAGCACCTCTCAGAGTTGCAAAAAACACATGGCCTGCTGAAATTGAGAAATGGGAGCAGTTAAAAGGACTTCGATATTCAATTGTAACAGGCACACCGATGCAAAGGATGAAAGCTCTGCAGGAGGATGCGGACATATACATAATAAACCGAGAGAATTTGTCCTGGTTAGTTGAAGACAGCGGTTTCAAGTTTGATTTTGATATGGTTGTCATAGATGAGTTGAGTTCATTTAAATCTTGGCAATCAAAGCGTTTTCGTTCACTTATGAAAGTGCGTCCTAAAATTCATCGGATTGTGGGACTGACAGGTACGCCGAGCAGTAACGGTCTTATGGATTTATTTGCAGAGTTCAAGGTTCTTGATATGGGTGAACGGTTAGGACGATTTATTTCAACTTACCGATTGGACTATTTCAGACCCGACAAAATGAACGGCCCTATTGTTTACAGTTATCTTCCCTTACCCGATGCCGAAGAAAGAATATATGAAAAAATTTCAGACATTACGATTTCAATGAAAGCCGCTGATTATTTGGATATGCCCGAACTGATAAGTTCTGAGTATCCGGTGTATTTGGATGCAAAGGAAAAAGCAATGTACGATGATATGAAAAAAGATCTCATTCTCCTTGATGAAGAAAATGAAATCACGGCATCAAATGCAGCAACGCTGTCAGGTAAGCTATCGCAAATGGCAAACGGTGCGGTTTACTCGGACAGCGGTGCAGTTAAGTATATTCATGATAAGAAGTTAGATGCACTTGAGGATATTATCGAATCAATGTGCAGTAAACCGCTTATGGTTGTATATTGGTTCAAGCACGATTATCAAAGAATCGCAGAAAGACTTAACAAAATCGGCATTAAATACCAAAAGCTTGATACAGATGAAAGTATCAGCCAATGGAACGAAGGAAAGATACCTGTTGCTTTGGTACATCCTGCATCTGCAGGACACGGTTTGAATTTACAAGACGGCGGTTCAACTATGGTTTGGTTTGGGATAACTTGGTCGCTTGAGTTATATCAGCAGACCGTTGCAAGAATTTATCGACAAGGACAAAAATCAAAAACAGTCGTAATTCAGCATATCATCTGCAAGGATACAATCGACGAGCGTATTTTAAAAGCACTTGAGAAAAAGGACAACACGCAAACGGCTCTTATTGAAGCGGTCAAAGCTGTGTTGTAGAGGAGGTACGGATGAATAAAAATTTAGGCGGCGACCCGAACGAACTGTTGTCAAGAGCGATTATTGTTCAAGCAGCAAAAGACTATCGTCACGCATTGGGAATTTTGCAGAAAAATCCGTCTTCTCGGTCGGCTCTTTATTCAAAAAGAGAAATAGAGACTTTTTTCCGTTCCAATTGGTATCAAACCTTAACCGAGGTTGACGGAGAGTTCTTAATTACAAAATTACAGGAGGAGTTCAAATGACAGCAAAAGAATATTTAAGACAAGCATTTTTGTTTAACGAAAACATAAAGTCTAAAATGACTGAGCTTGAGAGTTATCGTGAGTTGTCATTTAGCATTTCCGGCAGTAATTTAAATGAGCGTGTTAACTTAAGCAGACAAACCTCTGCATTGTATGAGAAATATTTAGTTAAAATAATTGACCTTGAAAAACAGATAGAAAAAGACAATTTAATACTTTCAGATATTCGTCTTGCCATAGACAAGGAAATTGATAAACTTGATGATATTAATGAGCGTCTTGTTTTAAGGTATCGCTATCTGATGTTTGACTCGTGGGACGAAGTTGCAAAAAAACTAAATTATTCAAAACGATGGACTTTAAGAATTCACGATATAGCAATATTGGATTTTGAAACGATGGTAAAAGAAAAGAACATTGAATTAATCGATTTTAAAAATATATTTTAAAAAAGCCACTCTAATTCACTCAAGTTCACTCGACTTCACTTTCAAATCACCTTGAAATCATTTGTAAAAGTCGTATAATGGTAGTGTAGAAAAGTATATAAAAAAAGACAAGCCTTCACAGAAATTATCCCGTGAGGGCTTTTGTTATGCAATAAAGGAGATGGCTTTATGCCGAAAATGCCTAAAAAGCCGTGTTCCTATCCCGGCTGTCCGAGGCTAACGAGCGATACCTATTGTGAAGAACACAGTAAGTTAATTTCACAACAGTACGAACGAAACGGCCGTGACTCACACCACGGCAAACGCTACGGCAGGAACTGGCATAAGATACGCAAGGCTTATGTGAATGCCCACCCACTGTGTGAAAGGTGTGCAGAGAACGGACGCTATGTCAAGGTCGAGGAGGTTCACCACATTAAACCGCTTGCTGACGGTGGTACAAACGAGGAGAGTAATCTGATGAGTCTTTGCCGTAAATGCCACGCAGAGATACACGCACAAATGGGAACTCGCTCACATAATGAAACAGTTTATTCTTATGACGGGAATAAGCACAGGTAAAAGTTTACAATTGATGAGTAATTACCCACTGTAAAAGTTCATCAAACTTGCATTCGCCTGATGCAACTTTCAAAAATATATCTGAGAGTTCATTTTGTGTATACCCAAGTTCAATATTATTTAATTCCAAAAACACAAGCATTGCGTGTGCGCCAATTCGTTTGTTCCCGTCAACAAACGGGTGGTTCGTAACAAGACCGAATCCAAGTCTTGCAGCCTTCTGCTGAATAGACGGAAACATATCAGTTTTATCATAACTTTGAAACGGAGCATTAATTGCAGATTCAAGGAGTTCGTCATCTCTCAATCCGTCACTGCCGCCTGTTTCTTTAATAAGTTCTGTGTGCAGTTCTATGATTTGTTCTTTAGAAAGATAAATCATTTTGCAAGCACCTCATAAGCGGCACGATTTTTTTCAATCAATCGCTTGGATATAGACTTAACATCCTCGTTGTCGGCAAGCTGTTCTTTTTCTGCTGTACCAAACTCTACCAAAAGGTAGCGTGGCGTATTGTTTTTCAAAATTACTACTGCACCGTTTTTATCAACCATACGAGCAACTTTCGAGAAGTTTTGGTTTGCATCGGTAATAGATACAAGATTATCAGTATTTACATTCATAATACTAACCTCCGTTTTTTTATTTGTATATTGTTGTACATTTATATTATACACAAAAGTTAGGATAAATTCAACCTAATTTATTATTTTTTATTCCGGCAGGGGCGGTCTGAATCTCTAAAAAGGTTTTAAGAAAAGACCGGCGGCCCCTCGCACGCACAAAAAAGCGAAATCAAACGCCAAAAAATGAGAAATCAAACATTAAAAATTAAAGGAGGCGGTCAAAAACGGCAAAGGACGGAACTAACAGAGGCGGTGCAAGAGCCGGTGCAGGAAGAAAGCCGAAAGCAATCGCCGATAAAATATCAAGCGGAAATCCGGGCGGCAGGCCGCTTACGATAGTTTCTCTTGCTGATGAAGCAACCGAGCTTGTCGGTGAAGATATGCCGCCTGTAAAAGAATATATGAAAGCAAGACAGAAAGACGGTAAGGAGCTTTTATCACAGGAAATATATTGTGAGGTCTGGGAGTGGCTGAAACAGTATGGTTGTGAAAAACTTGTAATGCCACAGATACTTGAGCAGTTTGCAATGGTGTCCGCAAGGCTTATTCACTGCGAGGAGGCAATATCCGAATTCGGTTATCTCGTTAAAAAGGCTAACGGTTCAGCAGCGACCTCACCATATGTGACAATGAGTAACGAATATCGCCGTCAGGCAAATCAACTGTATTACCAAATATATCAAATTGTGAAAGAAAACAGCTCTGTTGAGGTAGGCGGACTTTCGTCATCAAACGATGTTATGGAGCAGCTTCTCAGAGCAAAGAAAGGATAAGATTATGAATATGACAAGTGAAATGCAGCTTGTAGCTGTTGAAAAATTGATACCATATGTAAATAATGCTCGGACGCACTCGCCGGAACAGGTTAATAAACTGCGTTCATCCCTTCGTGAATTCGGTTTCATAAACCCGATAATAATCGACCACGAATATAATGTGCTTTGCGGTCACGGCAGACTGCTTGCCGCAAAAGAAGAAAATTACACGGAAGTTCCGTGTGTTTATGTCGACCACTTAAGTGATGCACAAAAGAAAGCATATATACTTGCAGATAACAGAATGGCACTTGACGCAGGCTGGGACGATGAGCTTTTGGCTGTTGAAAAGGCAGAGTTAGAAGAACTCGGCTTTGACTTAGGATTAACGGGATTTGACGAAAAAGAACTAAGCGATTTGTTTAATACAAACGAAAATGATACAAAAGATGATGATTTTGACCTCTCAGCTGCTTTGGAAAAGCGTCATTCGTACAGCGTGGTGATGTGTGGACTGTCGGAAAACACAAGGCAGCCGAGGTGTCCGGCGGAAAAGGAAGCAGCGATTACGGAAGCGTTACGGTATTTTGGGATGATATAGTCCAATATATAATTTAAAAATATTTTATCACAGCGGCAAAGCAGAACTCTTGCCGCTGTATTTTATTGTTCGGCAATAGCTGAAAACCCCCGGTTCTACCGGGGGAAACAGAAAGCT
>JAJBVC010000104.1 GCA_020860025.1 Clostridiales bacterium
AGAAACCGCCCAGAAACGGCGGTTTTACGGCACTTTTATTATCGTGTTTTTGTATTAATCCTATTGTACTTTTATCAAGAAATTTAAGGCTTGCAAGCTTTTCGCAATATTTATCAACACGATCGTTTATTGTTGACTGCCTTGATAATTTTTTTATTTCTTCAAGTTCGGCTTTAAGGTCGTTTAAAAAGAGCGGGTCAATGACCTTGTGTATATTTTCGATAGATGTGTAGTGCATACCGCCGCTTCGGCGAGTTTCGGGATTTAAAGTGCTTTCAAACACTGCACCGAAAATAGTCGGACTAATCTTAGCCCAGTCAAATTCTTCACCGGCATTATTTAAAATTAAATTGATAAGCTCCGGCGAAAATCTCGGAATTTCGACATTTTCATCGGCAAATAAACCGCCGTTGACATAAGGAAAAGCGTTTAAATCATCGTCTAAATATTTATCTCTCTCGTCAATATCCTGATTAAGAATTTTAAATAATTCAATTAAATTGCTTCTGAACTGACTCGGATTATCTTTAAACTGTGCAAGATAGTTTGAAAATTGATTATGTTTTTTAAATATTCCGGCATCTTCCGCATACATACAAAATACAAGGCGAACCGAAAGGACGTTTAAACTCCTGAGTACCTGCGGATTATCTCTGTCCGCCTCATCGTACTGATTAAGCAAAGCGTCGTAAATTTCACCGACCAATCTGCCGGCTTGAATAGATACTTCCATTTCCTGCTTAATATCCTCGTTGCCCGTATCGACAAGAAACTGCAAACGCCAGTATTCTTTTTCAAGATTTTTAAGCAGAACGGACTCGGGCTCGCTGTTAGGCGCTTCCATATCATATATTAAAAATTCACGGAAATTGCACGTTACTATCCAGCGAGGATGAAGAGAACGAGGCAAAGCAGCCGCATATCTTTGCGCCTGCTGAAATGGGGTCAGTGTAGAACCGTCGGATTGCTTTATCGGTTTGCGTAAATCCTTTGCAATACTTTTTTGTTCTATCATAGTATGAGTTTCGTCAATATAGCCGTCAATAAAGCTCGTGTTGGCAAGCGGAACTCTGTTTTCAAAAGATATAAATTTATCGGGACGTTCAACACCGTAAACCTGCTGTAAAAGCATTAACCAAAAAGTTTGGCTCTGTCCCTTTTCATCGCCCTTGCCTTCCCAGAATTTTGCAAATTCCGCTGCGGCTCTTTGCTGCTCTCTTATATTCATTTGTTACCTCGTAAATTTTATATGTTTGAGTTTATTCAATCGGGGTTAGATTTTTAAGACTTATATCCATAATGGGAGCCGAATGTGTCAACGCTCCGCACGAAACAAAATCAACGCCTATCTCGGCAATTTCCTTGAGTCTCTCTTTTGTAACATTGCCGGAACATTCCGTTTGCGCTTTGCCGTCGATAATTTCAACAGCTTTTTTCATCGTTTCGTTATCCATATTGTCGAGCATAATTATATCCGCACCGGCGCTTAAAGCCTCACGAACCTGATCGAGCGTTTCCGTTTCAATCTCTATTTTACGAACGAACGGAGCATAATCTCTTGCCATTTCTATAGCTTTTGTTATTGAGCCTGCGGCACCGATATGATTATCCTTTAAAAGAACGCCGTCAGACAGGTTATATCTGTGGTTTTTTCCGCCGCCGACAGTTACCGCATATTTTTCAAAAGGACGCATATTCGGCGTTGTCTTCCTCGTGTCAAGGAGTGTTGTTTTGTAACCCTCAAGAGCTGTTGCGTATTCTTTTGTTATAGTTGCAATACCGCTCATTCTCTGCAAATAGTTAAGACCTGTGCGCTCACCGCTTAAAATCGCCTTAATATCGCCGTAAATCACGCCGAGCAAATCACCCTTGCTAACGATGTCTCCGTCTTTGAAATTAGCTTCAAAACGGCTTGTGGAGTCAAGGAGTTCAAAAGTTCTCGCAAAAATATCAAGACCGCATATTATTCCGTCCTGCTTGCAGATTAAATCAGCTTTGCCCTGCTTGTTTTGAGGCATTACAGCGTTTGTAGATACGTCCTCAGACGTTATGTCCTCTTTAAGAGTGTTCATAATGTAGTCGTCTACATTAATTTTCATCGTTACACCATTTATCATAAAATTCTTTATCCTTTTCTTTTATTTCGTTCATAATAAGAAATTTAAACTCTTTTTGACGAACTGATTTTTCGGGGTATGATTTTAAATCAATATCGGGCAAATCAATCTTTTTTTCACCGTTGTCGGCGGCAATCAAATCGGCTGCACGCTTTGCGAATACAAGACTTTCAAGAAGCGAATTTGACGCAAGCCTGTTTCTGCCGTGAACACCGTTGCAAGCCGTTTCACCGACAGCATAGAGATGACCCATAGACGTTTTGCCGTTTATGTCCGTTTTTACTCCGCCCATCATATAGTGCTGCGCAGGAGTTACGGGAACTTTATCTTTTGTAATATCGTAGCCCTCGTTTATACAAGCCTCAAATATGTTAGGAAAACGCTCTTTAGCCTGCTCGCTTGTCATTGTCGGAAGAGTGATATAAACGTGGTCTGTTTTAAATTTCTTCATTTCCTCAACTATTGCGTTTGTAACAACGTCTCTCGGCTGAAGCTCGTCTGTAAAGCGTTCACCGTTTTCGTTAAGGAGAATTGCACCCTCGCCTCGAACGCTTTCACTAATCAGGAAACGACGTCCCTCTTTCTTACTGTAAAGAGTAGTCGGATGAATTTGAATATAATTCATATCCTGAAGCTCAACACCGTGCTTGATTGCAAGCGCAAATGAATCTCCCGTTATATGCGGATAATTTGTCGAATTTAGGAACAGTCCGCCGATACCGCCGGTGGCAAGGATAATATCTTTTGCTATTATCGCACCCATTTCGTCGTATTCATCCTCGCAGACAATACCCTGACATACATTTTCTTTTTCAATAAAATCTATCATTGTGGTCTGCGTTACAAGAGTGATGTTTTCACGCTTTTTGGCAATATTGAGAAGAGTTGCGGTTATCTCTTTTCCCGTTTCATCCTTGTGGTGCAGAATACGGTTTTGCCTGTGAGCGCCCTCTCTCGTGTAGTCAAATTCACCGCTGTCGTCAGTGTCAAACTTAACTCCCAAATCAACAAGAGTTCCTATTACATCCGGCGACGATTCTATCATTACACGAACAGAGTCGGGATTATTTTCATAGTGACCCGCTTTCATTGTGTCCTCATAGTAGCATTTAAAATCATCAATATTTTTAAGTACGCATACTCCGCCCTGCGCAAGGAAAGAGTCACATTCTTTTAAATCCTCTTTTGTGATAACAAGAATGTCTTTTGATTTAGGTAAACAGAGCGCCGCAAAAAGTCCTGCAACACCGCTTCCCACAATTACAACGTCTGTTTTAATAAAATCTTTTATATCCATAAATTTGCCTTTACTTTTGCCTTTATTTGCCTTTATTTGCCTTTAATATTATATAAATTTCCCTTTTCTAATAAAAGGTTATACTTATTCCAGTATATAATTATTTATTCATAATGTCAAGTTGCTATTGGCAACATATTGTGCTAAAATAGACTAAAACAGAAAAAAGAGATGAAGCAAATGAACGTTTTTGATTTTGACAATACTATTTACGACGGCGAAACGCTTGTTGATTTTATACTTTATTACATAAAGACAGACCCTAAGATATGGAAATATGTTCCGAAACTTTTGAAAATCTATTTTAAAGATACGCTTCATCTTTTTACTTTTCAGGAAGCGCTTGAGGCTTATGCCGATTTTCTTGAGGGATATTACGTTCATATTGATACAATAGAGCGTGACGTAATAAATTTTTGGAATAAAAATGAAAAGAAAATTAAACCTTGGTATAATTCCGTTCGCAGGGATGATGATATTATCGTGTCGGGAACTACGGATTTTTTGCTTGATGAAATTATGAGGCGAATGAATGTTAAAAATTATGTCGGTTCGTCCATTAACAAAAAAACAGGCAAATTCAAACGTCTTTGTTTTTTGGAAAATAAAGTAAAAATATTTTATGAAATGTTCCCCGACGCTCATATTGATAATTTTTATACAGACTCTATGAACGACAGAGCGATGATGGATATTTCCGACCACGTTTTTTTGGTAACAGGGGACAAAATCGAACAAATTAAGTAGGTGAAAAGATGTTAAAATTAACCTTTATAGCGGATACTCATCACTACAGCAAAACATTGGGAACAACAGGCAGACAGTATGAACTGCGTTCGGGTTCAGACCAAAAGTGCCTTGCCGAAACGGGCGATATTATTGACGCTGCTTTTAAGCAGATTGCCGATTCCGATACGCAGGCTGTTTTGATTGCCGGCGATGTCTCAAACGACGGTGAAATGGTTTCACATTTAGAGTTTCGCAAAAAGCTTTATGAGCTTAAAAAGAAAAAACCTGTTTATCTTATTACGGCAACGCATGACTGGTGCTGTGACCGTAATCCGAGGAGATTTAACGGCGATACCGTTACGAATGATGTCGAGGTTATGCCGAGCTATAAACTGCCCGAATTTTACAGTGATTTCGGTTTGAACCGGTCGATTGCTCATTATATTACTCATATCGGCACTTGTTCATACGTTTTACAGCTCAGCAAAAATGTGCGTCTGCTTGCTCTTAATGATGACAAAAACGGCAATGACGGCGCAGGCTTCACTCCCGAGCATTTTGACTGGATTGAAAAGCAAATTAAAAAGGCTGCTGACGATAACTGTATACTGATAGGAATGGAGCATCATCTGCTCACTCCTCATATAAGTCCGCTTATTACGGGCGGCGGAACGTGCGTTGCCGAGCGTGAATATGTTGCTTCACGTCTTGCCGATGCCAGACTTAAATATATGTTTGTCGGTCATTCTCATATTCAAAATACGACCGATTATAAATCTCCTTCGGGAAATGTAATTAAAGAGGTAAATGTCGGTTCGCTTTGCGGTTATCCGTCGCCGATAGTAAACGTGACTGTTTTTGACGACGGAAAAATTTATTATGAAGTAGACCATCTGAAAAGTTTTCGCCTTGACGGAGAGATGATTGACGCTCAGACGTTTTTGGCAAATCACGCAACTCAGCTTGTTCACAGAGTTATTGAATGTCGTGATAAAAATGAATTTGCCGACAGAATGACAGCTCTTCAGACAAACGGCGGTAAAATCGCAAAACTCTTTTTTATAGTTGAACCTGTTTTAAAATTTGTAGGTGAAAAAACCGTAATCGAGGCTTATTCTTTTTTAAAGCATTTCGGAATTTCGCATTTTATCAGTCTTTCACTTATAATGCCTTTCAGAAATAAGAAAATTATGGATATTGTCGATGAAATCCTGCTCAGCGCTCTTGACGGAAGCAGGACAGTATATAAAAGAGAGTCGGATTATTATAAGATGATAATGGAATTTGTTTCGATTCCAAGCAAGATTTTTAAAAAGAATACTGACTTTAAAAAGTTGATTTTTGCTGTTGACGCTATACTTACAGGCGGCAGATTTGATAATCAAAAAGGTTATCTTTAAAATTGTCATATAAGTATTGACATTTTTGTTACAATGTGTTACTCTTTTGTTACAATTTAAGTACACAATATTTTGTTTTGAATTAAATAAATTCTATAAAAACACAATATATAGTATGGTTTTGGCATCAAAATGCACTTTTGTACACAATACAAAGTGATTACATTTTGGATAAAATATTCGCTATATCATTCCTTTATCTGTATCTTTTTGATATAATATCAGAAGTTATTAGGAATACATATTTATTTGATTACTACAAACATTAATTATATATCGTGAAATTGAATACAAAGAGGTGAACTGAACTTGGAAAGTTTTGCCATTAGAGGCGGTCACGAGCTCTTCGGAGATGTGACTATAAGCGGTGCCAAAAATGCTGCTGTTGCTATTATACCCGCCGCTCTTCTTTCTGATGAAGTCGTCAGAATTGAAAATGTTCCAAATATCAGTGATGTCAGTTTAATTATCCAGATTCTCGACAGTATGGGTGCCGGAATTAAGATGATAAATAAAAATACAATAGAAATCGACCCACGCTCAGTAAAATACCAGGCTGTGCCGGATGAACTTGCTTCGTGCTTTCGTGCAAGCTATTATCTTATCGGTATTATGCTCGGAAAATTTAAAAAAGCCGAAGTTGCAATGCCCGGCGGCTGTAATTTCGGAGTTCGTCCCATAGACCTTCATATAAAGGGCTTTGAAATGCTCGGTGCTAAGGTTGAAACGATTAAGGGTATGGTCTGCGCAAGTGCGGATAAACTTGTCGGCGCTTCAATTTATATGGATAATGTTTCTGTCGGTGCAACGATTAACATTATGCTTGCCGCCGTTCTTGCTCGTGGTCTTACAATAATTGAGAATGCCGCTAAAGAGCCTCATATAGTTGACCTTGCAAACTTTCTTAACTCTATGGGCGCTGACGTAAGAGGCGCAGGTACAGACGTTATTAAAATCCGTGGTGTAGAAAAACTGCACGGCTGTACTTATTCCATAATACCCGACCAGATTGAAGCAGGCACATATATGGTGGCTGCCGCCGCTTGCGGTGGTGACGTTTTGGTTAAAAATGTCATTCCGAAGCATTTGGAATCAATCAGTGCAAAGCTTGAGGAAGCCGGAGCGGAGATTATTGAATATGATGATGCAGTGCGTGTAACTCGTTTTAAGCCTCTTACAAGATGCAATGTAAAAACTATGCCTCATCCGGGATTTCCTACAGATATGCAGCCACAAATGGCTGTGCTTTTGTCTGTTGCTTCGGGTACAAGTATTTTGTCCGAGGGCGTATGGGACAACCGTTTTCAGTATGTCGGTCAGCTTCTTCGTATGGGCGCAGATATTCAGGTTGACGGTAAAATAGCCGTTATAGAAGGCGTTAATCATTTAACCGGAGTTAAAGTCAAAGCAACCGATTTAAGAGCCGGTGCCGCTATGATTATAGCGGGGCTTATTGCAGTCGGCGAAACTGTAGTTGAGGATATTCAGTATATCGACCGTGGATATGAGGACGTTTGCGAAAAATTCAGTATGCTCGGTGCGGATATAAAACGTATAGTTACAAACGATGTTGAAACAATGTCCGACGCTGGATAATAAGATATTGTTTAAACATTATATATAAATTTAGCTAATTTACCCCTAAAAAACCTCCCAACGGATATTTTTACACCGTCGGGAGGTTTATTCTTTCTTTATTTATTTTTGTTTCTTTTTCTTTATTATTTTATATTTATAACTTCTCAACATCAATAACCGCTATTTTTTCCATAAAGGCTTTGGGACTGATAATTTCACCCATTTGCAGCAGCTCGTCCATATTCATATTAAAGTTATTAACATATACAGGTACATCTTTATATTCAATATCAATATGAAGTATTTTTGCGTCTTCGGCTACTTTTTCGGGACTGTACGTATCAATATCATAATATTTGCTTACAACAGTTTCGTTATTGCAAATATATTCAAGAATGACATTTCTTATAGATTTTGAAACGGAAATATAACTCTCGTCGGTTTTGGAAAGCGCCTGAGCCATCTGCATTTGCGCCACAGCCTTACACACTCCCGAATTGACAAAAAATTCATTTATGAAAATTGACTCGAGCTTACTCGTATCGTCAGGCACAATAATAGCAAGAATATATTTTGACAGCTTTTTGCCGTAGAGTTGATGCATAAATTCCTTAAAATAATATTGGCTTTCGGCTATTTTTTCGGCAAACAGATGATAAAACGGTATGTTCGCAGGCGAATCAAGCCCCGGAATTGTAAACGTTTTAAATTCATTACTGTTTTTATCTTTAACCAAAATATTATTATTTGTGATTATCATAGGTATTGTTTTTGCCAAAGTAACCGCCTCCGAAGCGAACAATTCTATTCATATTATTTTACTACATACTATTCATTAAATCAATAATATTTAAAATTTTAAAAAATATAGTGAAATTATGTCTGTTATATGGTACAATAGATTAGATGAAGGGAGAAATGTATGAGCGATTCACAAGAACTTGAGGATATTTTAAACGAAATTAAAAGTAAAAACAGTGAAAAATCTGATGAACCGTCAACAAAAATTCAACAGCCGAAGCATATTATTGATGAAAGTATAAAAATGTTTTCGCAAAACAGCGATAAGGTTAAGGTAAGCGACGAGGAAAACAGTGAAATAAATAAGGAGAAAATTACAAGTATGAACGACCAAATTGAAAATAACGATAACGGCAGCGGTGGGAAAAAAGGCAAAAACAAAAAAATAATTATAATTGCCGTGGTTGCAGTCGTTGTTATTGCGGCTATAGTAGGCGTTATTATCGCCGTAGCCGGCAGCGGTTCAAATGAAGATGAAACTACTACAACAACCACCACAACAACTCAAACTACGGAAGATACGACTCAAGCAGCCGAAGTGGCAGCGGTAAATCCGCTTACAGGCGAATCGGATTATAATTCGGACGCAGTTGGAAAACGACCGATTGCCTGCGTTGTTGAAAATTCTTATTCCGCAAGACTGCAGTGGGGAATAGACGACAGTGATAATCCGCCTGATATTATTGTAGAGGGTGAAGTTGAAGGCGGAGAAACGAGAATGCTTTGGATGTATGCGGACTATACCTCGGTACCGTCGCAAATTGGGCCTATGAGAAGCGCTCGTCCTCCTTATATTAAATTTTCCGAATTGTTTGACGCAATATTCCTCCACTGGGGTATGAGCAAAACAAAGATAGGTACTTCCTACATCGGAGCAAATACGGTTTTCCGTGAGGATGAAGTTGACCATATTGACCAGATGACTTATACAGGCTCTGTAAGCCTTTTCGGACGTGACAGCTCAAGAGGAGTTTCTTCGGAGCATACAGGCGTTCTTTACGGTGATAAAATTGCCGAAGCAATCAGCGAGCAGGGATTTAGAACAGATGCTGACGAATCTCATTATACTATGTTCGGTTTTAATGAAGACGACGAGGCTTTGAGCGATACAACCTGTTCCTCACTCAGCCTTACATTCTCAAGCAGAACAAACACAAGAAGCTGGACTTACAGCGAAGATGATAAGATGTATCACTGTACCGATTATCAGACAGACGTTGCAAGAAAGAATTTACTCGTTTTATTTGACACAACGGAATATGTTACAAAGGAAAATTATAAGAACAGCGGTTCTTCCGAGATTTACTGTGATTACAAGCTCTCGGGCGGCAGCGGAAAGCTCGCAAGCGATAATTCCGTAATTGATATTACATGGTCTGTTGAGGACGATGTACTCGTTGTTAAGGATTCTCAGGGCAATGAGGTCAACCTCAATGTCGGAACAACTTGGATAGGCTATGCGTCATCAAATAACGGCGGTTCGGTAACAGTATAAATCAAATACAATAAACCAATAAGTAAACAAAAGAGGGTGTGACGAAATAAATCGTCACACCCTTTCAGCGTGTAAAAAGCAAAATTAAAGCTTTTTCTATATATTTTTCTATATATTCTTTTTATTTGTTAAGCAACGGAGTGGTGGTAGGATTCATTATATCATTGTTGCTCATAGCAAATTCAAGTGCTGTAAAGCAAGTCTTTTCCTGCGGTTCAAAATAAGTGTCGGAAGCCTTGTAAGAATATGTTTTCTCTTCTTCCTCTTCTTCTTCTTCAACCTCAGGCTCATTGTAAGCGTATATATATCCGTAGAAGGTTTGTCCGTAATGAGAGGACATATCACTGTATGTCTTTACATCAAAATACGTTCCGCCCCAATGTGATTCCGAAACAGTAATACTCGAATCGTCGATTTCTTCAACGACCGCAACGTGATTAGACCAGCAGGCTATTGCGCCGAGCTTTGGCTCACTGCCGTAATCATAATATCCGTTACTTTTATTGATATACCACCATTCGCCTGCGTTGCCTCTGCTGATAAGCGGAGCCTCGCCGTTGAGTTCATAAATTCTGCCGTAAGCATATGCAACACAGTTTGGCATTCCGTAGCCCGTTTGTGCATATACGTTAAGCTCACTCGTGTAATAAGGCTCGCCGTTCGGAGCTGTCAGCCTTGCTTCAAATTCATTGTCATCTGCAAATACGGTTGTGGGGAAAATTGTTAAAACGATTATCGCAAATAAAACGACTATAACACTGCTTTTTAGTATCGCTTTCATAAAATGCCTCCTTTTTCAACAACAGGAAACATTTTAACATATGCTTTATTTGGTAATCTATGGCAAATCGTCACAAGGATTTTGTAACCTTTTTGTTACTTTTGTTACTTCTTAACAAAATTTACCGCAAACACTTGACAAAAAACCGTCTGATTAACTACTTTTGTCCATTAGTAGAAAGAAACAAATTGTAATAACTTGTAATAATTTATCAGCGTGCAGAAAAAGTTAAATCACAGATTTCTACACGCTGAAACAATTTGTATTATGTATTTATATTTATATTCTTGCGACGCCGTCTTTAACTGCTGCGTCTGCAACAGCTTTTGCTACCGTATCTTTTATTCTCTCATCAAATGCATAAGGAAGAATGTAATCTTCATTTAATTTATCATCATCAACGAGAGAGGCAATGGCATATGCTGCGGCTATTTTCATATTTTCCGTAATATCAGACGCACGAACATCAAGAGCGCCACGGAAAATTCCCGGGAAAGCAACAACATTGTTAATTTGATTCGGGAAATCAGAACGGCCTGTTCCGACAATTTTTGCTCCTGCGGCTTTTGCTTCATCAGGCATAATTTCGGGAGTAGGATTAGCCATAGCAAGAACAATCGGGTCACTGTTCATAGTCTTAACCATATCCTGAGTAAGCATACCTGCGGCGGAAACACCGATGAATATATCGGCTCCCTTTACAGCGTCCGCAAGAGTGCCCTTTGTCATTTCTCTGTTTGTAACCTTAGCAATAGCCTCTTTCGACGGATTAAGTCTTTCTCTGCCCTCGTAGATTGCGCCTGTTCTGTCGCAAAGAATAACGTCACGAAGTCCGAGAGTCATAAGAAGTTTTGCAATAGCTATACCGGCAGCGCCGGAGCCGTTAATAACAGCTTTGCAGTCGGAAAGAGATTTGCCTGTAAGCTTAGTTGCATTGATAAGAGCGGCGGAAACAACAACCGCTGTGCCGTGCTGATCATCATGGAAAATCGGTATGTCGCACTTTTTCTTTAACTTTTCCTCAATTTCAAAACAGCGTGGAGCGGCAATATCCTCAAGATTTATACCGCCGAATGAACCGCTGATATTGTAAACTGTTTCAACAAATTCATCAACATCCTTTGTACGGACACAAAGCGGAAATGCGTCAACGTCGCCGAATTCCTTGAAGAGTACGCATTTGCCCTCCATAACAGGCATACCGGCTTCGGGGCCGATGTCGCCCAAACCGAGTACAGCCGTGCCGTCTGTAATAACAGCTACAAGATTCCAGCGTCTTGTAAGCTCCCAGCTTTTCTTGTAATCGGCATTGATAGCAACGCAAGGCTCCGCAACACCGGGAGTATAAGCGAGCGAAAGGGAATCCTTGTCGCCGACCTTTGCCCTTGCGGTCACTTCTATTTTGCCTTTCCATTCACCATGTAATTTTAGTGATTCTTTACGATAATCCATTATTATTCACCTCTGTTAATTATTCCCACGGGAACTTGTACTGAGTAAGTCCAAGCTCGTTTCTGACTTCTATAATTTCTTTTTGTACAGACTCGTTGATAGGCACACCGCTGTCTTTTCTTTCCTGCCATATGAGCCATTCTTTTTCGCCGGCAGTGTAAATTCTTTCAGCACCCGGAGCCTTTTTGGAGTTGCGTACAGAGCGGACAATTTCTCCCGCCTTTTTTCTTACCAAATCTTCACCGAGGAAGTGGTCGGTGTCAATCGCAATAAAGAAGTGGCCGAGATGATACGGGCGGATATTTCCGTTTTCATCTTTACCGTCAAGGTCTTTGCCGTAGCTGCCGTCCTGAAGAACTGCGGAAAGAAGTTCAATTATCATTGCATAGCCGTAGCCCTTGTAGCCGCCGAGAGATTCGCCTATACCGCCGAGAGTGGCAAGAGCAGCCTCACCGCTGCGTATTTTTTTGAGTGCAACGCCTGCGTCACCCTCAACAGGTTCGCCGTCAAGTCCGATAATCGTACCGGGATGTACGTCCTCGTTAATTCTTGCGTAATATTCAATTTTACCGTTTTGTGTAATTGAAGTTGCACAGTCAATTAAAAAGTCAAATTCCTCATCTGTGGGAATACCGACTGTAAGCGGATTTGTTCCGAACATACCCTCAACGCCGAATGTAGGTGCAACGGAAGGTCTTGCGTTAGTGCCTGTCATACCGATACAGCCTTGTTTTGTCGCCATTGTCGCATAGTAACCGGCAATGCCGTAGTGGCACGAATTACGAACGGCAACCATACCCATACCGTATTCCTTTGCCTTATCAATCGCCATTTGCATTGATTTGTAGCCTATAACCTGACCCATTCCGTTATGACCGTCAATAACAGCCGTTGTCGGCGTTTCCTTAACGATTTCAAATTCCGTTACAGGATTTTGGATTCCTGCTTTAATTCTGTCAAGGTATATCGGTTTAAAACGGTTACAGCCGTGACTTTCAATACCTCTTCTGTCCGACTCAAGTAAGATGTCGGTGCAGATTTTTGCATCATCCGCAGGAACACCGTAGCCGATAAATGCGTCGGTTACAAAATCAGTAATTAATTTCCAGGGACATACTACTTTACTCATAATTTTCTGCTCCTTTATTATAAATGTTTATTTATATTTATCTTTCCCAGTTGCGTGAACGTTCAACCGCACGCTTCCAGTCAGAATATTTTTTATTTCGTACCTGCGTTTCCATTGACGGAACGAAAATTTTGTCAACCTCACGGTTTGCCTCAATCTCGTCTGTGTTTTCCCAAACGCCTGTTGCAAGTCCTGCGCAGTATGCAGCACCTAAAGCGGTAGTTTCAACATTTTTAGGTCTGTTTACATTAACGCCTGTCATATCGGCTTGAATCTGCATCATAATATCCGATACAGACGCTCCGCCGTCAACACGCAAATCTTTAAGCATAATGTCGGAATCGTTCATCATAGCCTCAAGTAAATCTGTCATTTGGTACGTTATACTTTCAAGAACTGCACGGCATATGTGCTTTTTGTTTACGCCACGAGTCAGTCCTATCATAATACCTCTTGCGTACATATCCCAGTACGGAGCGCCGAGTCCCGTAAAAGCCGGAACAAAATACAGTCCGTTTGAATCCTCAACCTCAGCTGCAAGCTCGTCACATTCGGGCGCCGAATGAATCATCTCAAGCTCATCACGAAGCCATTTTATAACAGAACCGGCATTAAATGCCGAACCCTCAAGAGAATATGTAATTTCATTTCCTATACCCCAGGCAATGCCTGACAGCAGGTTGGAACGTGAATTAACACGCTTATTTCCGGTGTTCATCAGAAGGAAACAGCCTGTTCCGTATGTGTTCTTAGCCTGACCTTCATTAAAACATCCCTGACCGAACAATGCGCCCGGCTGATCGCCGATAGCTCCGGCAATAGGTACGCCCTCAATATCCTCAATACCTGTTATTTTGGCAATGTTGCCGTATATGCAGCTTGACGGTTTAACTTCGGGAAGCATACTCATAGGAATGTCAAGTTTTTCGCAAAGGAATGGATCCCAGCAAAGCTTGTCTATATCAAAAAGCATAGTTCTGCAAGCGTTTGAATAGTCGGTTACATGAACTTTACCGCCTGTTAAATTCCAAATAAGCCACGTGTCAACCGTGCCGAATAAAAGTTCTCCTCGTTCGGCTCGTTCTCTTGCACCCTCAACATTATCGAGAATCCATTTGATTTTAGTACCGCTGAAATATGCGTCGATTAAAAGACCTGTCGTTTCCTTAACATAATCGGAAAGCCCCTGCGCCTTTAAGTCCTCGCAAAGCTGTGCTGTACGTCGGCACTGCCAAACTATAGCATTATAAACAGGCTTGCTAGTTTCTTTATCCCATACAATAGTGGTTTCACGCTGATTTGTAATACCTATGCCTGCAATATCCTTTGGATTTACCTTTTCAAGACGCAGGCAGGAGAGCATTGCGCTGATTTGTGAAAACAATATTTCCATCGGGTCATGTTCAACCCAACCGCTTTGGGGATAGTGCTGTTCAAATTCGTTTTGCGATTTGGCGACGATTTCACCTTTTTTGTTGAATATGATAGCACGTGACGAGGTAGTGCCCTGGTCAAGCGCCATAATATATTTTTCAGCCATATATAAACCCCTCTCATATTATGCTTTTTATTATGGTTCGGTATTCCGTAAAAATAAAAAAGCAGGTTTAAACCTACTTTTATTTTACTTTATTCAAAGTGTAAAGTCAATTACAGCAAGGTTAGAAGTTTGTTACAAAAATTTGTAT
>JAJBVC010000160.1 GCA_020860025.1 Clostridiales bacterium
GATATGTAGATATTATGTGTCAAAAAGTACACTTTTTGACAATAATATCAATTTTTCAGCGAGAAGATGATGATTTAGATCTGTTAAGTATGAGTTGACCACTGCTCTTAGGTGAATATTAAGATCTGTAACAGCAAATTCGGGATTCCTAAGGATCTATCACTTCCAAAGTAATAGATTTAAGACTTAAAGCATCTTGGAACATTTCGATATCAATACAGCTTATCCATAAGAACACGAAAAAAATCCGAAAATGACGATTTGAGGGTCGAAAATGCTTAAATCGTTTAAATACAATACCGATTTTACTATGATAAATTATAGAATAGATTGACATTACCAACATTCCAATTGTACAAAAATAATATGAAGTGACCCCACGGATTTGTAGGGACGTGGATTAGTTTGGTATAATAGAAAAAAACAAACATACCACATACAAAACCGGGAGGTCACAATGAATAGTATAATATATATATATGGATGTCCATAAGGAAAATTACACAATTTGCAGTTATGATATAGAAAGCGACAGCGTGAAATATCAGCAAAAGATGAAATCGGACTACAAAAACATATTGAAATATGTAGAAAGAATACAACAGATATACGGAAAAGGATACGATGTAATCTGCGGATATGAAGCAGGATGTCTGGGATATTCACTGTATCATCAGTTGACAGCACACGGAATAAATTGTGTAATTCTTGCACCGTCAACAATGGGACTGACAGACGTAAAGCACATAAAGACCAATAGAAGAGACGCAGCAGCAATAGCAAGATGCCTTGCATTTCGCAGTTACAGCGAAGTGTATGTTCCGGATAAAAAAGATGAGGCAGTAAAGAAATACATCCGAATGCGAGACGCTCATAATGATACATTAAAAAGAATGAAAAAGCAAATACTCGAATTAACACTGCGACTTGGCTTTAATTTTGACGGCAGGTCATATTGGACAATAAAGCATATGAAATGGCTTAAAGCACTTAATATGGATGAATTGTTCAGAGAAACACTTGATGAATATATACTGACATATGAACACTTAAAAGATAAGGTAGAACGTCTTGATGAAAGATTAAGACGAAGATATTATCAAATGACTCTGGGCAAAAACAAAAATTCCAATATTGCAAAAACTGCAATAGCCAGAGAACTGTCTTGTTTCATATGGGGAATGATGACAGAAAACATTATGTAGGTATATCATTTTTCACCATAGTAAAGACTGCTTCGCACCGCAAAAGCGGCAAGGTCTTGACAATGGTTTCAAAATGATATGTTGAGGAATTAACCCGACAAAAGTCGGTTAATATACAACCAATGTATGAGAATACAAGGAAATCTTCAGATGCTTTTACGGTTTGAGCTATCTGTGACACCTCCTTGTTGACACTGTAATTTAATACTTTGATTCACGCTTAAGGGTTACGGGAGCTTGCGGAGAAACATTAGCCTGTTGGTATCCAATCCACGTATAACGGAGTGACCAATGCCGGCAAACTGTACTCTGAGCTTTTCCTTGTGTTCTCATACTCAAGGTTCGTAAAATATTTATTTTTAGTGATTTTTGTTTTTTACTTGACAAATGTCACTTCATAACGGAGGTTTACTATGGGAGGAGTTCTTATCAATGGCTGTGGAGCAAAAGATTATTTTACAAAAATGAAATACTTGGGTGAACGAACATGTCCACACTGCAAACAAACGACATCTTTTTATTTAGAACGAGCAAAAATGAAAGTAACTGTGCTTTTTATTCCTACGGTTTCCATCAAAGAACGCTATGCAATTATGTGCGGAAAATGCGGACAGGGAAACTATATTAAAGAAGAAGAAATGCATAGAATTATGGCGGGACAAGCAGTAACCTCTCAAAATGAAATCATTTTAGACTCTCATTCGGAAGAATTTAGCTCGTCGGTAAATGCACCTGATATGGCAATATTATCTTCGGAACATCCGAATCAAAGTAATATATGTCCTAACTGCGGAGCAGAGGTTGAAGGTTTGTTTTGCGGAACCTGTGGGAATAAAATCACACAGGTTTTAGCATCCGAAATTTCTGATTCATTGCAAGTCTGTCCAAATTGCGGGGCAGAAGCGGAAGGTTCGTTTTGTGGAAACTGCGGAATGAGACTTGTTTAAGAAAACCCACGATGCCTTTAAAGTAACAAAAAAATTATATAAAAATTATATAAACGGAAAGGAAAAACATGAACTATTGCAAAAATTGTAACAAAACATATCCGGACAATCAGATATTTTGTTCGGAATGCGGAAGCCGGTTAGAGCCTATGGAAAATACATCAAACTCGACAACAAATCAAGTACCGTCTCAAAACGGTTCTGTACCTAATAAGGCAAACGAAAGCGAGTCAGGCAATATTTTGCAAAGACACGGAGGTCTGATTTATGGAATTTCGAGCATTATAGTTAGTTGGTGGATTAGTTCGCTTGTTGGTCTGATTTTAGGGGTTTTCGGCGCAGGATTATCCTTAAATGAGAAGTCACAGAGCCTTCGCATTTTGGGAATTATTTGTGGAATTGCGGGTGTGCTGTTGGGCATATATGGATTATTCATGTAATCCTTCCTGTAATTTGAAGCAGAACTGTACTGTTAATAGAGGTAAGTTAATGAAAAAATGTGTGAATTGTGGAGCGGAAAACAAAGATAGCCAAAAGTTTTGCTCTCAATGCGGAGAAAAACTGCCTGATAGAACTGTGGAAAATGCCACGATTTTCTGCGGTGGTTGCGGAGAGCCCATAGCGAAAGGTACACCATACTGCCCATACTGTGGATGCAAGTTGAACGAATCTGGTACACCGGTAGTAAATACATCGACAATTGATTCAGGTTCTGAATGTAATCCGGCACAATCAGCAAAAGCTAACAGCCACGCTCCAATGCAACCGCCCCAATACGGATCAATTGCAATTCTATGGTTTACATGGGATCTTGTGTGGCTTTGTATTGGATACTGGATATTAGAATTGGTAGTCGGTGATTATCTATTTGATATAGTCATATATACAATAGCAGATTTTCTTTTATCATTGTTGTTACTTATTCCATTGAGATCGTACTATAAAATGGCACTAAACCAATTAGAGGGGCGACCTATACCGCAAAAGAAAAACGGGGAAACTTTAAAAGATTTTGTAAAGGAATACGAATTTTCCAAAACGTTGTTTACTATATTGGGTTATATATTCGGTATAATGCCATTTGTTTTAGCACTTTTATTGGCATTTGATTGACAATTGCAGTGATTTGGTTTTACATAGTGTTTATTGAATCTTTTAGGAGGCTATAAAATAATATGTTTTGCGAAAAAAGTAAAGAGTGAAAATAAGTTTTGTGTTTATTGCGGAGCAAAGCTGGAATAACCGAATACATCGACAGAAGTCAATAAATATCAATCGACTTGTTCAAAAATATTCCGGTTGACTATTACCCACCCAAAGAAAACATTCGGTTGTGCGATGTCATTTTATATTTTCTTGACGAGAGTTCTGAAAAACGGGAAGCAAATCACTTTTGAGTTAGCATCGGGAGTTCATACCTTAGAGGTAGGAATGACAGGTGCCGCCAAAGGAACTAAGGTCACTGTAAATTTAGACACAGATAAGAGAATTGTGTGTAACATCAATCCAGTAAGAACCGTAACAAACGGGTTGGCAGCTGGTCCGGCTATTTTAGAGGATGAACAGGGCATTTGCCTGTAAGTAAATAAAAAGGAACATCAATCGAGAAGGAGAGCAGATGGAATGAGATGTAAAAAGTGTGGGTCGGAGTTGACAGATACAATGAAATTCTGCGGAGAATGCGGTGCACCGGTGAAAACAACAGAAACCAACAAATTTTGTACACAATGCGGAAATAAACTGCATGACGGACTGTCGTTTTGTCCATATTGCGGTACGAAAATTGAAAAACGCGATCAAGCTGTTATGATGCCCTCGAATACAGAGCATCCGCAAATAAGTGTACAGAAAATACAAAACGAGTACTATCCAGATAAATATAAATATAAGGAAAAATTTATGGGAGAAACATACAAAGTGGTATTCACAAGACCATGGAAGTATTCTCAGCTGGGAAACATTAAGGTCGAAATTGACGGGAGCAGCACAAAATACGATCTTCGAAACGGGAAGTCGTTTGAGGTGAGGTTGCCTGAGGGAAGTCACAGTGTTAAATTTACATCGTTTATGGTTGCAGCAAAATCTGAAATGAGTGTAAATATTGACCGAGACAGAACATTTAGTGTTGCACCGGCGAAGACGATTTTTGCGACGTCCGGGATTATCCCCATGGTGGCACTTCAAGCAGGAAAGCCGCTTGTGAAAGTGACAGACGAAGATGGCAAAATAATAGTTTAAAATGAAAAGGTTGTGTTTCACATAAAATTGCAAGTTACCGCATATTCGGTATATGATGTTCAAATTCAGGTAGATCAAAATGGTACAACTCATAAGTAAAAAAACGGTTCGTCTTTGGAGTTTGCAGTATCTCCGGGATGTCACACGTTCAAATTGGAAATGACCGGTCTCGCATTAAATCTAAGAACAGTGACTGTATCATTAGATGTTTGCGGCAACAGGGAACTAAATGTATCCACAATTCCAATGGCTAACAGTGTAATAAAACCGATTATTGTGAAAGACGAAAGCGGAACAAAACAGTAAATATTTTTATTCTGAACATATGTACCGCATATCAATGATTCCGCACAGGAAGGAAACCGTCATCATGGATGTAAGAAAATATTTGGATTTTTTTACCAATGTATTAAATTGGTCAAACGAATCTGTTGAAAAGATAAAAGAAAACAATAGAAAAGTTTAAATCTAATTAGAAAGTTCCGAGTAAGGAGAATGATAAAAAATGAATGATAGCTTGTCCGTTGCGGCAACAGCGGCACTTCTAAGATTGAAGAGTACACTTGAATTTTTCCCTAACGAGCAGCTTGGCAAATCGATAGACGAACTGGCGGAGCAAATAAGACGCAAAAGGTATTGTGTTGCAGTGGCGGGAGAGTTCAAACGTGGAAAATCAAGCTTGTTAAATGCTTTGCTTGGAATGCCGGTGCTGCCGATGGGAATTGAGCCGATGACGGCAACGCTCAACAGAATAACATACGGAGTTGAACCCAAGGCGATTGTTAAAAAGAAAAATGGCGATGTTATAAACATTGAAATCGACGAATTGGGACAATATGTGACTCAGGCGACAGAGAGCTCACGAAGAATGGCACATACGGTGAAAGAAACGGTAATTGAATATCCGACGCAGCTGTGTGCAAACGGAATTGAAATTTTGGATACGCCCGGGCTGAATGATACTTCGGAGATGTCGGAAATTACAAATGAAGCGATGAAAAGTGTGCAGATGATAGTGTTTGCAGTGTCGGCAACATTGCCCTTCAGCGAAACCGAAGCGGATTGGCTGGCAGGTGTTGCCAGCGAGGATTCACCAGATTACATAATGTTTGCTATAACATATATAGATCGCATTCGACAAAGGGAGCGGGAAAGGTTACTTAATTATATAAGAGAAAGCATATCCGAAAAGGTAATTGCAAGTGCAGCTAAAATGTATGGCAGCAATTTGGGAAGAATGAAACACGTGCAGGAACTTTTTGACACGAAAAAAATGGTGTTGATGCCAGTGGCATCGACAGATGCGCTTGATTCGTTTGACAATGGTGATTACGAATTACTGCAGAAGAGCAACATTCCGGAATTTAAGAAAGAGCTTGTGATGCATCTTAACGCAAGACAATACGAGTATGTGCGTGAAAGAGTTGGACAGCTGACAGAATATGCAATAAAGTGGCTCGAGAAATGCGGAAAGAAAAATATTTCATCGGAGAAAATGAACGCTTGCGACGAAGCAGCGGACGCATTGAAGAATTATTTTGAAAAGGTTTCAAGCATTTCCGAACAATTTGGTAACGAGATCGCAAGCATATGCAGAAGCGACGTTTATCCTGTCATGGAGCAATATGCCAAGGATGAAATTCAAAAAGGTGTCGCATCGTCGAATGAAGAAGTGCATGCGCAGCTTCAAACCCTAACATACAGCATAAAAAATGAGATCAGAGATTATTATACGGCAGAGTGGGAAGAAAAAATAAAACCGAAATCGGAAATGTACACGGCGAAAATTTTGGAAATCAATTACGAGTTGCGTAGCTGTTGCGAAAATGTGGTTGGCGAAACGAAAATTTTTAAAACAGAGGAAGAAATGCGGAGGTTTTTTCAGACTGAGTTAAACAAAATCCGATTTTATCCTTCGCTCAACATAGAGTGGACATTGGATATAAGTGGCGGAGTTGCGAAATATTTTAGCGAGGGCGTTCAGAATGTTGGCGACAAGCTGGCAAATACTCTTAACTCTGAGTTGGCAGGTAAAACAAGGAAGCTGTTTAAAAGCTTAGGCGAAAGGACAAAACCGCTTGTCCAGCAGGTATCTTCAGTTGCGGAAGGGTCGCTGACTGGGAAAAACTTGGCAGAGGAAATAAAACCACAATTGTCAGCGGGAGCGACACAGCTAAATGAGCAATGGCAGAGGCTGCCTAATAAAATCAAGCAATGCATGGACAGAGCTTTTATAATTTCGGAGAGCGACAGGCATATGATGCTTGAAAGTCTCAAATCGGCAAAAGTTAGGCTGGAAGCCGAGGAAGCATTGAAACTGGAAAGATACAACGAAGCATTGCGCAATGTTGAAAGAGCAAAGACAAACATGATAGGCGTATAATTAATTTTTTATAAATATTACACAGTCGCATTACATGGCAGAAAGAAGGAAAAATTTATGGGAGAAACATACAAAGTGGTATTCCACAAGACCATGGAAGTATTCTTAGCTGGGAAACATTAAGGTCGAAATTGACGGGAGCAGCACAAAATACGATCTTCGAAACGGGAAGTCGTTTGAGGTGAGGTTGCCTGAGGGAAGTCACAGTGTTAAATTTACATCGTTTATGGTTGCAGCAAAATCTGAAATGAGTGTAAATATTGACCGAGACAGAACATTTAGTGTTGCACCGGCGAAGACGATTTTTGCGACGTCCGGGATTATCCCCATGGTGGCACTTCAAGCAGGAAAGCCGCTTGTGAAAGTGACAGACGAAGATGGCAAAATAATAGTTTAAAATGAAAAGGAGATAAAAAATAATGGAAAACATTTACAGCAACTATCATGCAATGAGTGCGGAGATTGCCGAAGGATTAAGTCAAATGGCAAAAATCTGCGACGAGCTTGATATGACCACCCAGGCGAAGGATTTGAAGGAAAGCCGCACAAAGTTGCAGGAGCATAAATTTGCGGTGGGCATTTTGGGAGAGTTTAAGAGAGGAAAAAGTACGGTTATTAATGCACTGCTCGGCAATGAGATAATGCCCGCCGATATACTGCCATGTTCGGCGACAATGAACCGCGTTTCCTACGGCATACATCCGAGCGCACAGTTGAATATGGTAGACGGAACAAGTAAAACGATAGCTGTTGAGGATTTGACAAAATATGTGACCAAACTTGACGAGGACAGCATGGCGCGTGCCACAAAGATTGAGGAAGCGATAGTTTTTTATCCGTGCCAGTTTTGCCAAAACGGGGTAGAAATTGTGGATACGCCGGGATTGAATGACGATGAGCGAATGGATAAGATAACGCAGGACATTATTCCGAAGCTTGATGCGGTTATAATGGTACTCATTCCTGATAGCCCGTTTTCGATGAGCGAGGCGGAATTCGTCAGAAACAAGCTGATGGTAAGCGATATAGGTCGTTTAATCTTCCTTATTAATAAAATTGACCTAGTACGAGAGAGGGACCGCGAGAAGGTTGTTAAGTCGATAAGAGAAAAAATAGAGTCAACCGTGCTTGATAGAACGCACGATGTTTATGGCGAAAATTCGGAGCAATATGCCATGGTAAAGGCAAAATTGGCGGATATACGTATTTACCCAATTTCGGCAACACAGGCACTGGACGGAAGACTGGATAACGACGAGGCACTGCTGGCAAAAAGCGGAGTGCCGGAATTTGAATCTGCACTCAGCAGAATGCTGACCGAGGAAAGAGGTGCGCTTGAGCTTAGTGCACCCCTGACCAAAGCAATCACAACCGGTAACATGATAGGTGAGAACATTAAGCTGGCGAAAAATAGTATGGAGGTCGATGAGAAGACATTTAAAGAGACGCAGCGCAAAGCGATGCAGGAAGTAAAAGAGATAAAAAAGAAAGAGATGGCTGATAAGGCTCAGCTTGAGAAAAGATCGAAGGAAGTAGAGGTGGAGCTTGGCGCACAGGTGGAGCAATGCTATGCCGAAATCGAAGAGGAAGCTGCTAAAATAATCGACAATATGCAGGCACCGGATCCGAAGAAGAAAATGTCAAAGGAGGAACAGGAGACATTGGTACTGCAGACGACAGACGAAATACAGAGGAAGATATGCGATATTATGTCAATACATGCGGAAAGAATGAGTGCACAGTTAAATCAGATTTTGCAGGACGAAGGCAGAAAAATTGCAGAAACATTAGCGGAGAACGAGATCAATTTGCAGAAGCATTTTGACGGCATCAATATAAAAAGGCAAAACGCAAATCCGTTGGATAACAGCATCGGAAGCGTTGCAATTGATGTCGCAACGACATATGTGCCATTATTGCTCGGCAGCACACTTCCGGTATGGGGCGTCGGCGGATTAATAGAAGGTTACAAGGCAGCTGGAATTAAGGGCGCTGCAGTGGGCGGAGGAACCGCATTTGCTCTTTCCTTTGCTGCATTTGCAGCACTTCCCGCATTGGGAATTGTCGGACTGCCCATGGCAGCGATCGGAGCAGTAGCGGGAACATTTGGAGGGAAGGCAATTGTAAAGACACTCTTCAAAAAGGATATTGTTAGTAAGCAGATTTCTGAGTTGAAGAAGGTGCTTAATGAAGAGGTATCAAAATCTATCACGCAGATGAGAGTCGCAAAGGAAATAGAAAAATGGATACAGGACGAGGTAAAAGAGCAATTCGAAATATTGATTAAGGCCATGGAGAAGGACTGTGACAATGCTATCTGCGAAACAGAACGCAAACTCAATGATATATCGAATATTATTAAAGAAAATGAGGCAGAGCGCAACAATAAAAAACATCAACTTGATAAATTGGATAAAGAAACAGGTGAAATTTTGACAAGACTGTTGCCGATTTACCAACAGATAGCACAGGCATAAAGTTATACAAATGAAAGGCAAGGAAAATTATGGCTACCAATATAATTAGAAGATCGCCTCTTAACGGAATGGAATGTACATTTGAAGCTTATCTTGCAAAGCGAAAGGAAAATGACGCAAAACATATTTTGGGAAACGGAATTCCCGATTATGCCTACGGTTGGGACTATAATATCAGGAAAACGCTCGATACCATTCCAGGATTTTATAAAGTGGCAAAGAAAATCACGGCAACGGTTACAAGCCAAAAATTGCAGTTGATGAATCAGCAGGCTGTGTGTGCAACACCGACAAACTTCCCGGATGTATATGAAATAGGATGTGAATGTGCGCACAGACTGGGGATAGCACTGCCAAATATATACATAATGGGCAGCACGGAAATTAATGCGTATACATATGCGTGTGATGATGTTGAGCCGTTTATTGTTATTTACAGTGCATTGTATGAACGTTTGAAACCCGGTGAATTGAAAGCCTGCATAGGTCATGAGTGTGGACATATCCAAAATTATCATTCAACATACAATACGTTGATGGAGTTGATAGCGAGCGGAGGTTTAGCGGCGGTCAGTGGAAAGCTTGCAGCGGCAATCACGGCACTGTTGACGCAGGGAGTGCTGTTGTCTATGAATGCATGGTCGCGCGCGGCAGAGGTGACGGCTGACAGAGCCGGATTGATATGTGCAGACAGTGTTGAGGATTGTCATTCGCTTGATGCAAAGCTGATGTATGGAGCAACGTTTAAGGAACAAACGATAGATTATGATGCCATCAGGGAGCAGTTGGAGATGCAGATGAACAATCCGACGAAATATGCAGAGCTGTGGAACGACCATCCGACTGAGGCGAGGCGCATTATGGCGATAAGCGAATTCGCACAGTGTCGGATCTACTTTGAATGGCGTCCCGATTTGCAGAAGCCCGATTCTGTGATGCGTTCACGCAAGGAATGTGACGAGAGATGCAAGGCTTATATTGATTTGGAAAAGAAAGGAATTGCTGAAGGTAAGTAAATGGAGCAGACAATTACATACGATATTGACGAACTGAAGCGAAATTTAGAAGAGCGGACAGAGGCGATGAACCATATACTATACAACGAAAAATATGAGGCATTGCTGGGCGAGAAGCTTATCAAAAGCATAAAAAAATGGCAGATGGATATACGCCGTCAGATAGATGTGCCGTTTACGATGGTGATATGCGGTGAATTTAAGCGCGGAAAATCAAGCCTTATAAATGCAATTTTGGGTGAGGATGTTGTTACAACTGATGTAACCACGGAAACAATAACGCTTAACAAAATAAGCTATGGCGAGCATTCCAATGCATTGGTGTTGGATAACGGAAAAAGAATGATGTTGACGGATAAACAGCTATGCAAAGAAAATCTTGAGAAAATTTTAAGTGCACACGAAAAGAAGTCGTATCAATTGGAAATTAAGAGACCGATTGATTTCTTGAAGAAGGTCACGATAATCGATACGCCGGGATTGGATGATTCGCTACAAGATTTTACGCCACTTGTAAAAGAAGCACTTATGCAGGCAGATGCGGTTGTATATGTGTTTTCTGCGATATATCCTTTGTCAAGACAGGAACAGATGTTTTTAAGAAGCTGTATTTTGCCGCAAAAGCATACCGACTTATTTCTTGTGGCAAATTATGTGGATATGCTTCAAAACGCCGAGCAATACAGCAGAATGGCAGAAGAAATTTTTTCAAGAACGGAAAATATCTTCGCAGGCAAAGAGGTGTATATGCTCAGTGCACTGGATGAGCGACGTATGCAGCTGGGCGAGGAAAGACCTGCCGAAGGACTGGAGATTGTGTTGGCGGAAAATTTCCGAGAGTTTAGAGAAAATATATTTTCTCTTGTGGAGCAGAAATGCGATATGGTTTTGCCCGACAGAATTGAGCGATTGTTTGCCGGAATGCGGAGCGAGATCGGAACAATGATAGAAGCGGTTGAGAAGGGCTTGCTGTTTGGAGAAAATGAGCAGATTGAGGAACAACAAAAAGCACAGAAAGAAAGCGAGCAGCTTCACTTAAAGCGAAATGAAACAACAGATGAAATCAAACATGATATAGAGGCCATGAAAGAGGATACGATAATATGGCTGAGAGAATTGATAAGCAAAATGCGTCTTGAGGCTGGATCAATCGAGAAATTTGATTTGAACGATGTGAGAAAATATTATTCGCTGTATTGTATTGACACTTTACGGGATGCAATGGAACGCTGCACGGATTATCACACGGAAATGATTTATGACAAGCTTGATGATATTTCGGAGGATTTGAGCAAGGAACTGTCACTGGCATTTGTAGCGAATACGAAGCAGCAATTTAGATTTAATATGCATAACAAGACATGGACGCAAGGGGACAATGTTTCTTTCGTACTAGATCAGGTTGGTTTGGGAAGCAGTATTATCGGAATGTTCGCCAAGGGTTTTGCTGGAAATATGCGCGAAAAGGAGATTGCCAACAAAAAAGAGGATATTTACAGCGATATAAGGGCACAGTATGTCAACTTAGATGCATCGGTTTCAAAAATTGTGGAAGAGGTATATTGCGAGATTTCGGAAAAGGTGAGCCAGCAAATTCAAGAATATTTTGATGAGCGCGAGCGCGAAATTGAGGACAGAATGTCACAAATACTGAACACCGCACGCAAGAGTACAGAGGAAAAGGAGGAGGTGCGCAGAGCGGTAAATGCTGTGAAGGCGATGCTTAAAAGCGATAAATGATAAATAATGTATTGACAGTATGGCTCGTCAAAAGGAAAAATAAAATGTTTTGTAATATCATATCCGTTTGAGAGCCTACTTCAGTGATAAAACGAAGGAGAAACTAAAATGCATAATTATAATCTGAACCGCTTTATTACAGCACAGCAATCTAATTTCGACCGTGCTCTTTTGGAAATTCAGGCCGGGCAAAAAAAATCTCATTGGATTTGGTATATTTTTCCACAACTTCGATCTCTCGGTCGAAGCAGTACAGCAATCTATTATGGAATTGCTGATTTTGAGGAAGCAATAGCATATATGGCTGAGCCGTATTTGCGTGAAAACCTTATCAAGATTACAAAAGCTTTCCTTGCTCTTGATAAAACTAGTCCAAAACTTGTGATGGGATACCCTGATGATTTAAAGTTGTGCTCCTGTATGACACTTTTTGAAATTGCTGCACCGGATGTACCGGCGTTTGGAATGGTGCTGAACAAGTTTTATGACGGCATAAGAGATTACGACACAATTAAGCTGTTAGAGGACGAGTTGAACTAACGAAATTAAGCTATAAATACTGACACTAAATCAATCCGAATGTATAAAGAGGTATAATTAAGGAGATCAGCAAATAAATAGAAAAGACGACATTATAACGGATCAACTTGAAGATGGGTGCTATATTTCATACAATGAGGTCAGAAATGGATTCGGTGGATTTCATCCTGTAAATATTTTCTTTCATAATGACGAGACGGAAAAAGCAAAACGTGTTGAGGGCAATGATTGAAGCGACACCTTTTGGGGAGTGGATATTGAAACAGGAGAATGGCAAAATCATCTTGGAAAAATCTTAATGAATTTGCGTGAAAATTAAAAGGGAAAACTCAAATAACACCCATCAGGAAAACAAATTTTCTCTGATGGGTGCTATTTTTTGTCTTTTTCGCTGAAAAATTGTTTTTTCATCCTTGCAAATAATTGAATTAAGTTTCCAACGGATCGCTTGATTTTATTGAAAAGTATGGTATAATATCCATTGAAAAGTGTAACGATATATAATGTAAGTTTTCAATGGAGGTTAGTTATGGAAATCAAGCGAGACTGTTATTTAAATAAGCTCATTTCATTTATGTGGGACGGACAGGTTAAGGTAATTACAGGAATAAGACGATGCGGAAAATCTTATCTGCTTAAAAAATTGTTTAAGGATTATTTAATTTCAAACGGCATATCGGAGGAGAATATTATTGATATATCCCTTGATTTAACGAATGATATCCGTTATAGGAATCCGTTGGAATTAGCTGAATATGTACGAAAAATCGTGAAGAGTAAAAACGACCGTTTTTATCTTTTCGTAGATGAAATTCAAATGTCCGATGAGGTTTCCAATCCATATAATCCCGATGGAAAGAAAATTACATTTTATGACGCTTTGAACGATTTGAATACTTTGTCTAATCTTGATATTTATGTAACAGGCAGTAATTCAAAAATGCTTTCTTCGGATATTCTTACGGAATTTCGAGGACGCAGCGATGAAATTCGTGTTCATCCGTTAAGCTTTGCCGAATACTACAGTGCAGTCGGCGGTGATAAGGCAGAGGCTTTTGATGATTATGCGTTTTACGGCGGAATGCCACTTATTTTATCACGCCCTAACGAAGCTGCAAAGATGAGTTATTTGCAGTCGCTTGTTTCGGAAGTGTATCTGAAAGATATCGTTGAACGCAAAAAAATCAAAAGAGAAGATGTTTTGGCGTCTATTTTTGATTTGCTTTGCTCCTCCGTCGGTTCCCTCACCAACCCTGCAAATATTACAAACACTATCAATTCAAAACAGAGAAGAGCAGGAGAAAATATTGTAGCTCATAATACGGTAAAAGCATATATTGATTATTTATCGGACGCATTTTTGTTCAGTGAATGTAAAAGGTGGGATGTGAAAGGCAAGGATTATTTTGATTATCCCAATAAATATTATTGTGAAGATATAGGACTTAGAAATGCAAGAATCGGCTTTCGTCAACAGGAAATGACGCATATTATGGAAAATATTTTGTATAATGAACTTGTTATTCGAGAATGTGCGGTAGATGTGGGAGTTGTGTATTCAAACGAAAAAAACTCAAAAGGCAAAATCAGTAAAGTAGCAAGAGAAATTGACTTTATTGCAACAGCTAAAGGAAAGAAAACTTATATTCAATCCGCATATGCTCTTTCAGGTGATGAAAAGGCGGAAACAGAAAACAAGCCTTTTTTCTTAACGGGAGATTCATTTCCCAAAATTATTGTTCGTTATGATATTCGTAAACGCTGGTATGATGATAACGGAATTTTAAATATCGGTATTATAGACTTTTTGCTTGACGATTCACTGTTATAAACAATGTGTTATTAAGAAATAAACAAGAACAAAAGTAATATGTAAAATGCCCATCGGAGA
>JAJBVC010000075.1 GCA_020860025.1 Clostridiales bacterium
TTCTTTATCTGTTTAATCAATTACTTTTCTCAAAATGAATTTTGTTTTTTCAAGCGGGAACGGAACTCCGATACGTGCATAATGTCCGACAGAGACGACTGTGCCCTGCATTTCATTTTCATCTTCTCCGACAGGAACGACTACAGTATCGCCTATTTTAATACTTGAATCGTCTGTTCTGAATGAATACGGTCGTTCTGAAAACGGCAATTTTACTCCGCAATAGATGTATATATTTTTATCGTTTTTTATTTCTTGAGCCTTTGCTTTTTTAAGTTCTTTTTCGAGTTTTGCATTTTGTATTTCTTCTATTTTGGTTGAAAGATTCTTTTCCCAAGCTTTAATTTCATCTGTATTCATTATGTCGGGAGAGCTTTTTGCAATAGGCAGAAGCTGTTCAAAAGCGTACTGTAAAACTTCAAGTTCATTATATGCGATTGTTATAATTCCTCTAAACAGTTCGTTTAGAACTTGCAAATCGCCGTCGGCTTTTACAAGTGCGTCCTCAAACAGCGCTTTTGCAATGTCTGTCATATCAAATTTGACCGCTTGGGCAATAACATACGGTAGCGAATGCGACACCTCTTTAGCCTCTCTTATAACTCTTTTTCTGAAGCTCGGATTATCGCTCATATATTTTATAAGTTCAAAAATAAAATTTTCAGGAAAATAGTTATTAAGGTTAATAGGCATACTTGTAAGGTCTCCCCTTGATTGCGGTTCGTACTCGGCATAATCAAGAAATTCATCTATACACCAAGACCACACTTTTATGCAAAGAGGGACATCCTTTTTTGCGATAGCGACAAGAACTTCTATAAATTCGGTTTCTCGTCTTTCATCCTCCTGCGGCAGTGATACAGGCAGGCTGAAATTATCCGTAATCGCCTGAGCGTAAAGGAATTTTCCTTTACACGTTAAATATCTTGCCGCAACAATTTTATCCGCATTTTCTAAAATAAATTCACATCTGTTTTTCGTTTTCAACTGATTATCATCGTAGTTGTCGCCATATAAAATAACTATCTTTGCACGAGTTACGTCCGCATCATATTGACGCTTGTTTGGATAATTATCCTCAAGTCTGTTCTTTTTACCGCCTGTCGTTTCTTTTGTATTGCTTAATTCGTCATCATCTTCCGGCTCATCATCGGTTAAAGCGTCTTCATCAGCGTTATTACAAGTATCTTCCAAAGCAAGTTTTGCGTCTTCAAGCGCCGCCTCATATTCTTCCTCGGTTTCATAATCTTCGGGAAAAATATCATACTCAGTGCCGTCCTCGCAGAGTAATTTCCAGTCATCGTTATTATCAGAATCAAAAGCGCTTTTTAATTCAAACGGGTCATCAAGTGAAAAGAGATCGTCTTCACTTTCATCTTCAAGATCATCAAAACCATCAATGAAAATATCATCTTCGTCAAAATCGTCATCATTTTCATTACAGACAGAACTGTTGTTTTTCTCTTTCATATATTCCGAAAACATTGTATAAGCAAGGTATTCTTCATCAAGGCTTGTTTTTCCGTCGCCGTCAAAGTCAAACATTCCGTCAAGAAAATCATCTAAAATTCCCATTTCTTCCTCCTTAACAGTCAGTGTCTATAGTAAACAGTCAGTGCCTATAGTAATTTTACACTCTTTTGGCTATAACGTCAATTAAATTAAATTTAACAGGGAGTATTTTGGGACTGATAAAAAATTTTTTTCTGAATAATGCATAAAAATGTAATAAAAACTCAGCCTTTGCAAATGATACTTTCAGAGGTGGTCATTATGGATAAAAATGAAAACAAAAATAAAAACAAAAAAGAAAATAAAAAAGAAATCAAAAAGAAAAATATTGCGGACAAGGATAAACAAAAATTTGTTGATTTAACGTCATATATAAGTCCCGACATTGTTAAAGCTGATGTTAACGGCAGTTATACAGGCGTGCCGAAAGAGGCTTATTACGGCGAGAATCTATATGAAGAGCCTGTCCAAGACGCTGACGATTTGTAATTATATATTTATTGACAGCCACCGGTATATCAGCCGGTGGTTCGGTTTTTCGCAAACCTTTGACATTAAGTTTACCGATACAAGGAAGGAAAAATGTTCTACCAATTTGAAGATGAAATTGTCAGCACCGATTTTGACAAGCTTAACGACAACGAGCTGACTCTCGGTTATATAAATACCGACGAGCTTGCTAAAATATACAACAAGCTTCATTTTTCACTTCAATCGGTTGAGAAGTGCAAAGAAAAAGAAAACGCAGCGACATCAACAGTTGATATTCAGGATGATTACTGTTTTGCAAAAATTGTATTAACTGTTGCCGAAAATTTGCAGGCAAAGGAAAATTCCGTCGCTTTATACATTAAAAAAAATCTGCTTTTGATTGTAAACATAAAGGAACAAAGGGCAATAAACCGTGATTATTTTCTTAAAATGCTCTCCAAATGCGGCAGCGAAAATATGAGTATAGAAAAAATGGTTGCACTATTTTTAGACGGAATGATTGAAAACGATAATAAATTACTCAGTGATGCGCAGTTTAATATAAATAGACTTGAGGAAGCCGTAATTAACAATACATCAGACAAAGATTTTAATTCACACCTGCTTAATATGAAGCGTGAACTGCTTACTTTACGTGCGTTTTATGAACAGCTTATTGATTTGAGCGAAGCTCTTTATGAAAACAGTAACGAGCTTTTTGATGAGAAAAATCTGCAATGCTTTAAAATTTTCACAGACAAAGCAATCAGAATTAAGGATAATGTTGACCTGCTTCGTGAAAGCACAGTTCACCTTTGGGACGCATACCAAGCCTGCCTTAATATGCGTCTTAATCAAACAATGAAAATTTTTACTCTTATGACAACAATATTTTTTCCTCTGACTGTTATTGTCGGATGGTACGGAATGAATTTTCAGTATATGCCCGAGCTTCACTGGAAATACGGTTATCTTTTTGTTATCGTGCTTAGCGTTGCGGTTGTGGCTGTACTTTTCTTTTGGTTCAAAGCAAAAAAATGGATATAGTTTTTTATGTGCTTTAACGTCAGGCTATAGATTAAGATTGCATTTTAACAATTATTTGAAATAAACCTAAAAACGGACAATTCATAAACGAACTGTCCGCTCAGTCTGTCGATAAAGCAATCATAACCACATCGTCAAAACACATTTCACATTCAAACAAATTGCTGACACAATTCATAACGAATACTTCATATATTTCTCTTTTTTCCGCAAAGTCAAAGCCTTTACATAGCTCACGATTTCCGCAGGTATTTTTCCGCTTTCAGCTTTTTTGCAATCTATATTTTTATTTTTAAGATCCGACAATAGTACCGCCGTTCGGATGAAGCACCTGACCTGTCATATAGCTTGAATCATCAGACGCTAAAAACAAATAACAAGGTGCAACTTCGCACGGCTGACCGGCACGCATCATAGGCACTTTTGACGTTTTTGAACCGAATGTACGTACATCCTCGGCGGAGTATGACGAGGGAATCAAGGGAGTCCATATCGGGCCCGGTGCGACTGCGTTTACTCTTATACCCTTGCTCACAAGCGACTGCGAAAGTGAACGTGTCAGGGCTGCAATCGCCCCTTTTGTTGCGCTGTAGTCAATCAATTCCTTATTGCCTTGGTATGCTGTTACCGATGTAGTGTTTATTATACTTGAACCGTTTTTCAAATACGGTAGCGCCGCCTTTATCAGATAGAAAAATGAAAAAACATTGTTATGAAAGACGTACGAAAGCTGTTCGTTTGAAATATCGAGAATACTTTGACGTATAAATTGAACTGCGTGATTATTTATCAAAATATCAAGCCTGCCGAAAGAGTTAACCGTTTCATTTACACATTTTTTTGCAAATTCGGGGTCATTTAAATCACCCCTGAGCAAAAGACATTTTCCGCCAAGTTCTTTAATATTATTTGCCGTTTCCTTCGCATCTGTATCCTCGTCATAATAAACAATCGCAACATCGGCGCCCTCTTGAACAAAGCTGTAAGCAACCGCACGGCCTATACCGCTGTCGCCTCCCGTTATCAGTGCAGCCTTGCCGTCAAGCTTTTTGCTGCTGTTTTCACAGCGTTTTGACATCGGCTTCGGATTCATTAAATATTCCATACCCGGCTGCCTGTTTTGATGTTGCGGTAAAAAGGACAAAGGAAAATTGCCGCAGCAGTCCGCTTTGATTGATTTGTCTTTATATTCCATCAAAAAACCTCCTTATTTATATGCTATGATATTAAATAAGGAGTGTGAATTTTGTAAATGATTTTGCCTCTTTTTTTCTGAAAACGTTTTCACTTCTTTAGACGAATAAAAACGTCAAAAGGTTCACTTAAATGAAATTTAAATGTAAAAATAACAAAAAAGAGAAATATATATTTACACCTACGCCGTGAATATTCAATAACGGCGGATTAAAATACCTTTCATATATTCTGTTTCATTGTGAGTTTGATATATGATTTGCTTTTCTTCTTCGGTGCAGCCGATTAAGATTTTAATTTCGGAATCCTTTTTCATTAAATCCACAATACATATGACTGCGTCTATCTTTTTTTCATCGGTTCCGACCCAAACGTCAATTCCGTCACCATCCATAGACGCCGTATCTTTCAAATAACCGTAATCGACTTTATATATAAAATCAGGAAATCGAGGATGAGCGCTTCCCTTTGGTCTGTCAATTACTATTTCGGATTGTTTAACCAGCTCGTCTAAAGCGTTCCAAAATTCATCATTCATAATCTTAACCTCACTTTTATCGTATTTTAGCTTGCAAGTTTACTTTATCATATATAATCATAAGTATCAATATTTTTAAATGAAAAACAGACACCCAATCGGATGTCTGTTTTGTGGCAGAGGTATAAGGATTCGAACCTTAAATGACGGAGTCAGAGTCCGGAGTGTTACCGTTACACTATACCTCTATACTGTTTATGATGCTGAGGAATCACTCCTCAACACCAAGAAATTATATCATAAAGAAATATGGATTGCAAGTGTTAATTTAATATTTTTTATTTATGTTGATTTTTAGGTATTTTTAAGCTGTTCTACAGAAAAATCATATTTAACATTTGCCTCAACATAATCAATCAAACTATCAAGCGAATCGCAATATCCGTAGAGGTATTTGCAGTTTTCATCAACAAAACCTTCTTTCACCGAATATTCAATCATATTTTTCATTGCGTCATAGTAGCCGTTTATATTATAAATTGCAATAGTTTTATTGTGTCGGCAAAGCTGCTTGAGCGTCATAACCTCAAAAAGCTCCTCAAAAGTGCCGATTCCGCCTGGTACGACAATAAAAGCGTCTGCAAGTTCTTCCATTTTAGCCTTGCGTTCACGCATAGTTTCGGTAAAAAATAATTCGTCACATTCTTTATAAATGGCCTCAATATCCCCTTGTTTAAAAAATTCCGGAATTACACCTGTTATAGTTGCGCCGCCCGATTTAAACCCTCTTGCGGCAGCTCCCATAAGTCCGCTGCCTCCCGCACCGAATACAAGGCTGTGTCCTTTTTCGGCAAGTGTCTTTCCCATTTCCTCGACAGCTTTAATATAGCTGTTGTCTATTTCATCGCTTGCAGCACCAAATACGCATATTTTCATAATTTTCATAGCCTTTCCGATACAAATTGTTGATTTAAAATTAATTAATACGCCCTATCGCAGCCCGGGATAAGACGTTATGAAAATCAAGCCTTTTCAAAATTATTCACCGCAAATTTTGAGGGTGATATAATTTATCAGCATAGTTTATTACAGTAATTATTTAAACGACATTATTTAATATATGAAATCATATTTATTTTGTCACTTTAAAATCAGAAATAATAATGAATATCAGATAAATAATTTTAACACAGTATGAATTTTGTGTCAATTTCTTGTTTTTAGCAAAACCATATAGTATAATAAAAACAATTATGAAAAAGACGGTGCTGATTTGAAAATATATGCAATCAAAGATATTTTATCAAAACGAGGCTGTGAATATTCAAAAAAAGAGTTTCCAAAAATAAATATAGAATTTAGTGTTGTGAGGAGGTAAACAGTTGAAAAAGTATATATCTCTTTTTCTTGTCATTTCAATTATAGTCGGCTGCTTTTGCGGCTGTACTTCGCAAAATGACGACAGCGATGCTTCAACCACGACTGAAGCTACAACCGCTAAAATTACCGACAATACAACATTCAAATTAAGCTATACGCAGTCTGACAGTCTTGACCCGTTTGAAGCGGAAACGCAGAATAACCAGATTTTAGCAAGCTTGGTTTTTGAATCGCTGTTTGATTTGGATGAAAGTTTTGAGCCTGTGCTGAATATAGCAACGAGTTATTCGTTTATTGACAGTACGACACTACAGGTTAATATAAATCCGCAGCTGACTTTTTCGGACGGCAGTGCTCTTGGTACTGACGATGTAGTATATTCCGCCAAAGCGGCTATGGATTCACCCGCCTACGGCAATTCGCTTGACTGTATTAGCAGTGTGTATGCCGATGGTAATTCGGTAATATTCACACTTGAATATGCTAACCCTAACGCTGTAAATCTTCTTACATTCCCAATTGCCAGTACAGATGATGTAGACGGTTTCCCTATCGGAAACGGAAGATACCGCTATGCACAGTCGGACGGCAAAACTTTATTAAAGGCTAACGTCAGCGACAGTTTCGACCCGTATATTACTACGATAAATTTAGTTAATATTGCCGCTGCCGATTCTATTGACAACGCTGTTAATATAGGCAATATTTCATTTGCTTTCAGGGATTTAAGTTCTTCTGTTTCAAAGAGAATGAGCTGTGCAAAGAAAACGGTCACTATGAATAATCTCGTTTTTTTAGGCATTAATTCAAGTAGCGGAATTACAGCGAATGCTCAGATACGAAAGGCAATTTCTCTTGCTGTTGACAGAGATACTTTAGTTGAAAGCGCTTATTCGGGATATGCGGACGCAGCAACATCTCTTTTTCATCCGTCATATGAGCTTTCGGAAAATGCCGAGCTTTTTTCATCGACTGCCGACGTTGCAACGGCAAAACAGGCTGTTTCTCAAAGCGGAATTGAAGAAGAAAAATTAGAGCTTACAATACTCGTTAATAATAACGATAACAGAACGGCTGCCGCCAATCTTATAAAAACGCAGCTTGAAAGTGTCGGATTTACAGTTACAATAAAAAAGGAAAAGTATAAAAAATATAAAACAGACATAAAAAATTTAAATTTTGACCTTTATATAGGCGAGATTAAATTGTCTGACGATATGTGTCTATATCCGTTTTTCTCTGACGACGGAAATGTGAGATATGGTATTGATACCGACGAATTTACGTGCGATGATTTATATTCAGATTATCTTAGCGGCGATGTGGAACTCGGTAAATTTATATTATCTTTTAATGAGGAAATGCCTTATATTCCTTTGCTCTATAAACGTGGAATGATTTGTTATTCTAAGGCTATGAAAGGCGATATGCAAGGCTATTACGGAAATTTCTTCTCTAATATTGAAAGTTGGAATTTTACATCTTGATTTATATGGTAATAAAACATATAATATAAAAAAGTCCTCCGTTTACGGTGGCTTTACAGCAATTTATTTAACTGACTCATTTCATCTGATTTCTTTAAGCGGATAAGGTGATTACCAATGAATAATGAATTGAAAGGCGGTGGCCAATATGGTTAAATTTGAAAATCCAAATGGCTATATTGAAATTACAAATAGTTATTTTGCAAATTTGGTGGGAAAAGCGGCTCAAAGCTGTTTCGGCGTTACGGGTATGGTTAATTCGAACACGTACCAAAGCATTAAATCTGCAATAAAAAGCAAAGCGTCACGAGACAATAATCGTGATAATAATTTAGACCAAGGCGTTACTGTAAAAAGTGATAACGGAAATCTTGTTATAGATTTGCATATATCCGTTTCATACGGCGTTAATATTACTGCTATTGTAGAAAGCATTGTTAACAAGGTAAGATATACCGTTGAACAAGCTACTGACCTTAAGGTATCAAAAGTCAATGTATATATTGACGCACTTAATTGATTGGAGAAGGGCAAATGATTACAGGTTTAATGTTTCGTGACTCTATAATTTCTGCCGCAAACAATATTACAAACAGCAGGCAGGCTGTTGATGCACTCAACGTATTTCCCGTTCCCGACGGCGATACCGGTACAAATATGAGTATGACCATAAGTGCTGCAGCCAAGGAAATGAAAACTTTGCCTGACGACTGTACAATTGAGGAAGCGTCGGCACGATGCGCTTCGGCTCTGTTAAGAGGAGCAAGAGGCAATTCAGGCGTAATTCTTTCGCTTATATTCAGGGGATTTTCCAAGGGATTTAAAGGTCTTGAGGAAGCAGGAGCCAAAGATATAGCAAACGCTTTTAAAAATGCTGTTGACTCTGCCTACAAGGCTGTTATGAAGCCGACTGAGGGTACTATTTTAACAGTCGTTCGTGAAGCAAGCGAGGCTGCAAACGAAATGGCTGAAATTCAGGATGAACCGTTAGAAGTTGCATTTGCGGCACTTCAGGCGGCAAAAGCTGCGCTTGCAAAAACTCCCGAACTTTTACCTGTTTTGAAAAAAGCGGGCGTAGTTGACGCAGGCGGTCAGGGTCTTGTTCTTGTATTTGAGGGAATGGAAAGCGTTTGGCACAACGGAGTTATCGTTCAGTCGTTAGACGATGCCGGGGTTACACCTGTTTCAATGCCGTCAAAATCTACTGTTGCAAATGCGTCAGACGACATTAAATTTGGCTACTGCTCGGAATTTTTAATAGAAAAATCAAGCAAGGCAAAGGAAAAAGACCCGCTTAGACTTCGTGCCTTTCTTGAGTCTATAGGCGACTGTGTTGTAGTTGTCGACGACAACGATATAATTAAAGTTCACGTTCATTCAAACGAACCGGGAAATGTTATTCAGGCTGCGCTTAAATACGGTCAGCTTATAAACATCAAAATTGACAATATGCGTTATCAGCACGCTAATGCCGATGTTGGCGTAAAGGATGGAGAAAAACCTATTATTCCTACATCTTCGGCACCTGAAAATGATTATGGGTTTGTAACCGTATGTGCCGGCGACGGACTTGCGGAACTTTTCAGTGATATTGGAGCTGATTGTGTGGTAAGTGGCGGCCAGACGATGAATCCGTCAACCGACGATATACTGAATGCAATTATGAATACGCCGGCAAAAACTGTTTTTGTTTTGCCTAACAGCAGTAATATTATAATGGCTGCCGAACAGGCAATTCCGCTTGCAGCCGACAGAGAAGTAAGAGTTCTTCAAACCAAAACAATTCCGCAGGGAATAACCGCAATGCTCAACTTTGATGAAGGTTTGACACCTGACGAAAATCAGATGAATATGATGAGCGCCGCAGAAGCTGTACAGACTGTTCAGATAACATTTGCGGCACGTGACAGCGAGGTTGACGGCAAGCCTGTTCATAAGGGCGAGATAATGGGACTTTGCAACGGCAAAATCGTAATGACAGGTATGGACAAGGTTGATATTGCCATTAAGACTACAGAAAAAGTCTTTAAGAAAAACGAACATTCTCTTATTACTATAATTTATGGTGAAGACGTTGGAGAAAAAGAACTTGATCATGTTAAACGTCAGCTTGGCAAAAAGTTCGGCTCCGATGTCGAAATAAGCGTTGTTAACGGCGGACAGCCTATATATTATTTCATTATATCAGTGGAGTAAGATATGCTAAACGTAAACAGCAATATACAGTTTATAAAGGGCGTTGGCGAAAAAAGAGCGAGGCTGTTTAACAGCCTTGGCATCTTTGATGTTGACTCCCTTATTCATTTTTATCCGAGAAAATATGAGGACTGGTCAAAAACAAAGACGGTTAAAGAAGCGCTCGACAACGAAGTCGTTTGTATTCGTGCTACGATGATTACACCTGTTAAGGAAAGCATGATACGAAAGGGCTTAACTCTTTATAAATGCCGTTTTTCAGACGGCGAAAGTATAGTAGACGTTACTATTTTTAATAACAAATATCTTGCAAAATCGCTTAGGATTTATGACGACTATCTGCTTTTTGGCAAAATTGAAAAAAATTTTACTAAAGCTTCTATGTCGGCTCCGAAAATTGAAAAATCGGACACAGGCATAAATATTCATCCGATTTATTCGGCTACCGGTAAGCTTACGTCAAAGGCAATTTTAAAGGTTATGAGAACAGCCCTTGATGAAATCGGCGAAATTGAGGAAACGCTTACAGAAGAGATTAAAAACAAATATAATTTAATTTCTCTTGACAAGGCTATAAGATATATTCATTTTCCAAGGGATGAAAAGGATATTGTAGATGCAAGAAACAGATTGATTTTTGAAGAGCTTTTGACGCTTCAGCTCGGTCTGTTAAAACTCAAAGGCAACAAGAAAAGGCAGTCGGCATATAAGATTACATCTGATTATACCGATGAATTTATACAGCTTTTACCGTTCAGTCTGACAAACGCTCAAAAAAAAGCGATGAAAGAGTGTATTGACGACCTCGAGGGTGAGCATCCTATGAGCAGGCTTATTCAAGGCGACGTCGGTTCGGGCAAGACAGCCGTTGCGGCAGGCGTACTTTATACTGTTATAAAAAACGGTTATCAGGGAGCGCTTATGGCACCTACAGAAATACTTGCCAAACAACACTATGAAAGCCTTTCAAAGCTCCTTGATGGTACAGGAATACGCACGGGACTGCTTACAGGCTCTGTTAAAGCAAGCGAAAAGCGTGAAATAAAATCACTTTTAATAAACGGCGAAATTGATTTGCTTATAGGAACGCACGCCTTAATACAAAATGATGTTGAGTTTAAAAGGCTCGGCTTGGTTATAACCGATGAACAGCATCGCTTTGGCGTAAAGCAGAGAGCAGAGCTTGCAAATAAGGGCGACGGTATTCATACTCTTGTAATGAGTGCTACGCCGATACCGAGAACGCTTGGACTTATTCTGTACGGCGACCTTGATATAAGTATAATTGACGAGCTTCCTCCGGGCAGGCAGGAAATTCGCACCGATGTAGTTAATTCGTCGTATAATAACAGATTATACAAATTTATTAAAAACGCTGTTGACAGAGGAGAGCAGTGCTATATAATATGTCCTGCCGTTGATGAAAACGAGCTTGGTGTAAAATCTGCCGAGCAATATGCGGATGAACTTAGCGAAGGCGCTTTCAACGGTTATAATTTAGGACTTTTGCACGGTAAGCTTAAACCTAAAGAAAAAGAAAGCGTTATGAAAGCATTTGTTGACGGTGATATTAAAATTCTTGTTGCTACGACAGTCGTAGAGGTTGGAGTTGACGTACCGAACGCAACGATAATGGTAATTGAAAACGCAGAGCGTTTCGGTCTTTCGCAGCTTCACCAGTTACGAGGACGTATCGGCAGAGGAAACAAAAAAAGCTACTGTGTTCTTGTGTCGGACAGCGAAAGCGAAAATGCTCAAAATCGATTGATGACTATGAAGCGTTATACCGACGGCTTCAAAATTGCGGATGAGGATTTAAAAATACGTGGGCCGGGTGACTTTTTCGGCGAAAAACAGCATGGTCTGCCCGATCTGAAAATCGCCGATATGGTTGACGATGTTGAAACGCTACGATTGACGCAGCACTGCGCAAAAGAAATCTTATCAAATGATTTCAACCTTGAGCACAGCGAAAACAAAAACCTGAGCAAAAGAATAGATTTAATGTTCAAAAATATAGAATATTAAAATGAGTCTGTCAATAAAGTAGCCATAACTACGCTCAAATAATAAATATATAAATTATTTTTTGTTTTTGCATTTTAATAATGAAATAGTTGTTCAATTTAACAACCATTTAAAAGTGCCGAGAACTTTATATTTTCTCGGCACTTTTGAGCGCTTAAGCCTTTTGCTCGGAAGCGGTACCAATGTACAGCAATCCTCCCAAAATGCTTAATTCTGACTACTTTCTTGACAGACTAAAAGAGGTTGTTTCACGATTTGAGTGAAACAACCTCTTTTTAAGTACTTGCTTATTTGATAAACTTAACCAGTTCAAGAGCGGCATTGATGTCGCCGTCAACCTTGAGTTTGCCTGTTGTAAAAGCAACTACAGGGTCAAGCTTGCCGTTAATCAGCTTTGTGAAATTAGTTGCATTCATTGTAAGAATTGCATTACGGTCGTAATACTCATAAGGCTCAACATGAACCTGACCGTTCTTAATTTCGATATAGAATATGCCCTCAACCTTGCCGACAAGATTTATCTGAAAAGCAAGAGTACCCGGCACAGAAGAAACATCGGTATTTAAGAACTTTTTTCTCGCAGCTTGAACGACTGATTCATAAGTCATTGCCATCGGTCACTACCTCCTAAGTTTGTATTTTGTTTATTATAGCACAATACATTTATCATATCAAGTCAAATAATACGACAAAATTTGCCGAACAAGGCTTAAATACAAAAGCAGCAGAAAGAAATCTTTATAATAATTTGTTTTTATTTATCCTTAGGCTTGCATATAAACGCAACAATAAGTCCGCTTAATACAGCGACCGTAACTCCCGCTGCACACGCTTGAAACCCACCTGTTATAACGCCTAAAAATCCATCCTTTTGCACTGCCTCTTTGACTCCTTTGGCAAGCGCCGAGCCGAATCCTGTAAGAGGAACTGTCGCACCCGCTCCTGCAAAATCAATTAACGGTTCGTAAACGCCTATTGCACCGAGCAGAACGCCAAGGCATACAAACATAACAAGAATACGTGCCGGAGTCATTTTTGTTAAATCAATAAGAAGCTGACCGACAACGCATATCAATCCGCCGACAACAAAAGCCTTTAAAAACATCATAAAAAATCACCTGCTATAATTTTTTACAATAACAGGTGATTTATACTTTTTGCAAATTTTAAATTTGATTTAATTGAGAAATTTTCCCTAACATCAGCATTTTCAAATGTTATTCCTTTGTAGGCAAGCCTTCCTTGTCGTACATACAAAGAGTTTCACACATAATCTCAATTCCTGCGGTTATACATTCGGGACGCAGATTTTCCGGAGTATCAAGACGTGTGTGGTAATAACGTGGAGGATCGGGATTCATTGCCGCAAGGGTAGAAGCCGGTATTTTACGCTGAGTGAATGCGGCGGCGTCGGAACCGCCGATATATACCGACTCAAATTTAAGGTCGAAGCCGCAGTTCTTGGCAGCATTTTGAATAAGATGCTTAACTCCCCAGTCGTGTCTTACAGTTCCAGAAAGGTCACGGTCATAAACAGCCATATCCTCTAAATCACGGAATGTATCAAGAGCGACAACGGCGGTCGGGATTTCTTTAAGCTCCTTTTCGTGAGCTTTTGCATAAGCCTTTGCTCCTCTCAGACCTGCCTCTTCAGAGCCTGAGCAAACCATAACAACTTCAGTATTTTCAAATTCAATTCCCGCCTCGGACAACGCCTTAACAGTCGCCATACCTGTATAACAGCCGGACAAATTATCCGACGCACCGGGAACAGACTTTCTCCAGCTTTGGAAGAAAAGAAATGCAATTTCAAACGGAATAAATACGCATGAAATAACAAAGAATAAAATGAAAAACCATCTTGTTTTTTCAATGTCAAGCGCAGCGGAACCTTTGCCTACAACGGCGCATACGATTGCAAAAATTGTTTGGATAATAAGTCCGACAACAGCAGGAATTTCAACAAAGAGCTTAGCCTGAAGTCCGCCTAACAAGTAATTAAGCTTCCACTCAAACTGACTGTCGGAATGAGCGACCATAACAATTCTTTTTTTAACCTCGCCCTTAGGGCTTTTTGTTGCAATCATATTATGAGAGGTTTGCTTTGGGAAAAGGAAATCGTCAAACTGCTTATACATTAAAAATTCAAAAAGAAGCGGAATAAACGCAAGTACACAAAGTACAATTGCCCAAACGGGTGACGCAAACCAGTTTACAAAAACAGACGCAACGCCACACGCAACGGTAAATGGTATAAATCCCATAAATCCCTGACGGTGAAGTGTAAAGGATTCTATTTCTGTTTTGTCGCAATAATTTTTCATATCCCTTTGCATCCACTGCTGTGCACGCAGTTCTTCAGGTGAACCGGGTTTACGGGGACCTATTTTTTTACATATTTTAGTAATGCCTTTAACGGCATATTCCGTATTTTTCTGAATATCAATTTTTTCAGAATATTCTTTTG
>JAJBVC010000141.1 GCA_020860025.1 Clostridiales bacterium
GGACAAATAATTTAATTTTATATTTACCAAAACAGCCATAGCGTACTAAAACACGCTATGGCTGTTTTTTTATATTTTTTCAAGCCTTGCAAAGTTTGCCATCATTTTTTTAGTACCGGCTTTATCAAAAGCGACCTCCATTAAAACATCATTGCCCATAGGCTGTAATGAAAGTATTGTACCCGTACCGAATGATTTGTGCAAAACAGTATCGCCGACGCTGTACTGAACGTGCGGTTTTGCGGCTGTATTTCCTGTCTGACCGAACTTTCTTGCATTCGAGCTGAAAGATGAATTTTCTTTTTTATTGATATTAACACCGACTGAGGAAATTTTCTTAACCGTAACGGAAACATCTTCTTTTACATCACTCGGTATTTCTCTTACAAAGCGTGACTGCATATTGCGTGACGTAGTACCGTAAAGCATTCTTTGCTGAGCGTTTACAAGATAAAGCTTTTCCTTTGCTCTTGTAATTCCGACATATGCAAGACGGCGTTCTTCTTCAAGCTCCTCTTCGCTGTAAAGCGACTGGTTTCCGGGAAAGATTCCCTCTTCCATACCGGGAATAAAAACAATTGGAAATTCAAGTCCTTTTGCGGAATGAAGCGTCATCAACACTACGGAATCGTCATCCTCATTATAAGAATCAATATCCGAAATAAGCGCAACATCCTCAAGAAATTCAGAAAGATTCGGTTCGTCATTTTCCTCCTGATATTTAATGAACATTGACGAAAGTTCCTTGATATTGTTCACCCTGTCGTCATACGTTTCGGGGTCTTCATTAAGATAATCAAGATATTTTGTTTTATCAAGAATTTCCTGAAGAAGATCCGTCAGCAACATTCCGTCTTCAAGACACTGCTGAAAATGCTTAATCATTTGTGTAAAGCCTTGAAGCTTTACAGTTGCACGTGAGGTTTTTTCAAATTCATCCGCACGCTCGCAAACCTCAAAAGCGGATATCCCCAGCCCTGCTGATATTTCAAGCACATGGGCGAACATTGTATCGCCAATTGAACGCTTAGGCACGTTGATTATACGCTGAAGACGTACATTGTCGGCAGGATTATTTATGACTGCAAGGTACGACACAATATCTTTAATTTCCTTACGGTCAAAGAAACGATGTCCACCGATTATCCTGTGCGAAATTCCGCTTTTTGTTAGCATGACCTCAAGATTACGTGACTGCGCATTCATTCTGTAAAGAATTGCATGATCGCTCAATTTTTTGCCGTTTTTAACATTCTTTAAAATTTCGTCAACGATAAATGATGATTCATCAGATTCGTTAAGAGCGGTATTTATAATAATCTTTTCTCCTGCGCCCGAACGTGTAAAGAGCGTTTTGCCCTTACGATTTTTATTGTTCGAAATTACAGCGTTGGCACCGTCAAGAATATTTTGCGTAGAGCGATAATTTTCCTCAAGGCGAATGACGTTTGCGCCGGGATAGTGCTGTTCAAAAGAAAGTATATTTTCTATAGTAGCGCCACGAAAACGATATATGCTTTGGTCGTCATCACCGACAACACATATGTTTTTATGATAATCCGCCAGAAGCGACGTGAGCACATACTGAGCGTGGTTAGTGTCCTGATACTCATCTACCATTACATATTTGAACTGATTTTGATAAAACTCTCTTACATCATCATTTTCTTTGAGCAGTTTTACGGTATTAAAAATAATATCGTCAAAATCCATTGCATCAGACTTTTTAAGCTCGGACTGATACATTTCATAGCACTGAGCAATTTTGCCCTTTCTGAAATCATTTGATGATGTGGCGGTATATTCTTTAGGGTCAATAAGGCTGTCCTTCGCTCTGCTGATTTCGGCAAGAATCGACTTGTGATTTAAAAATCTGTCCTCAATTCCAAGATGCTTTTGGCACTGCTTCATAACACGTCTTGAATCGTCTGTATCATAAATCGTAAAATGATTTGTATAGCCGATAAGCTCGCCGTAACGTCTTAAAATTCTTGCACAGCAACTGTGAAAGGTATAAGCCCAAATGCTGTTTGCCTCATCGCCGATTGCGTTAATCAAACGCTCTTTAAGCTCGCCTGCCGCTTTATTTGTAAAAGTGATAGCAAGCACCTGCCAAGGCATAGCCAAGCCGGATTCTATTATATGCTGAACACGGTTTACCAAAACTGTTGTTTTTCCCGAACCTGCACCGGCTAAAATAAGAAGCGGCCCTTCGGTTGTATCTACAGCCCTTTGCTGCATTTCATTCAGTGGCATAAAAATTCTCCTGTTATGTAGGTTATATGTTAAAGTTAAAGACTTGGTATGTATTACAGTTACCAAGTCTTTAGTTTAATATAAATTTGATTTTAAATCAATATATTCAGTCTTAAAATTTGAAATTATCCGAGCAATGTAAGAAGAATACCTGCCGCTACCGCCGAACCGATAACACCCGATACATTAGGTCCCATAGCGTGCATAAGCAGATAGTTTGACGGATTTTCCTTTTGACCGACCTTCTGACTTACACGAGCCGCCATAGGAACTGCCGATACACCTGCCGAGCCGATAAGGGGATTGACTTTGCCTTTTGTAACAAGGTACATAATCTTGCCGAAAATTACACCCGAAGCCGTACCGAAAACAAACGCAACAAGACCGAGTACAACAATCAAAATTGTTGATGTATTAAGGAACGATGATGCGGATGTCGTTGCACCTACAGAAAGTCCCAAAAGAATTGTTACTATATTCATAAGCTCGTTTTGAGCGGCTTTTGCAATACGCTCAGTTCTTCCGCTTTCTTTGAGCAAATTACCAAGCATAAGCATACCTACAAGCGAAGCTGCATCAGGCAAAAGAAGCGACACGATAACAGTTACCATTATAGGAAACAAAATCTTTTCAAGCTTTGAAACAGGACGAAGATTGCCCATCACAACCGAACGCTCTTTTTTAGTAGTCAGCGCACGCATAACAGGAGGCTGAATAACAGGGACAAGAGCCATATACGAATACGCCGCAACGGCGATTGTACCAAGCAGTTCGGGTGCTAATTGTGACGTTACAAATATTGCCGTCGGGCCGTCAGCACCTCCGATAATAGCGATTGAACCTGCCTCGTTAGGTTGGAAGCCAAGCAAAATTGCGCCTACGTAAGTGAAGAATATACCAAACTGCGCCGCAGCACCGAGAATGAAGCTGCTCGGATTTGCTATAAGCGGAGCGAAGTCTGTCATAGCGCCTATACCAAGGAAAATAAGCGGCGGATAAATTCCGGCTTTTACGCCGAAATACAAAAAGTCAAGAAGTCCCGGAGTACAAACAGCGCCCGTTGCCTCATCCACCATTCTGCCTGCAACTAAATCTATAAAGCCCTGCATATCATGATACTGAACCGCAAGATTTGCACCGGGTATATTTGCAAGAAGCATACCAAATGCAATAGGTATCATAAGCAACGGTTCAAAGCCTTTTTTAATACCGAGCCACAGGAAGAAAAACGACACAAGCAACATTACGGCATTTTTCCAGCCGTCGCCCTGAAAGAAATACGCATATCCGGAATTTGAAAAAATATCAACTACAACCTGCCATACGCCTTGTAAAATTTCCATAGTTTTTCCTCCTTCTAAAACGGTCTGTTGTTATCCCTAACAGCTGCCGCCGCCCAAGGATTTCTGCCGCTTACATTTTTTCTTTTGATAGTTCTTACTACCGCATCAGGTCCCTGTGAAACCGCAACAGCCGCCGCAATGGCTGCAACAACCTCATTAGGTATTCCCTGCTCTACCGTTGGAGCAGGCTCTGATTTTTTCATCTGCGGTACAGTGGGTACAGGGATTTGTACCTCTTCCTCTTTTCCCGCTTTCTTTGCTGCTTTCTCTTTTGCTCTGTTTTCGCTTTTTGAAACTATCATTCCAAAAAGATAGAATACCAAAATCAGCAAAAGCAACATTCCTAAAACTATTCCGATGCCGGCAATAACAACTGTTGCTGTAAATTCCCAACCGGTATCGACTACTATCATTGAAATTGGATTCACCCGAATTCCCCCATTGTAAAATAATTTGTTGCTATTATAAATCATTATTTTATAGATTTCAATAAATTTTTTAAGAAAATGTAATTTTCTGTCAATATTGATATATTTGTTACAAATTACTTGATTTATTTTTTAAAAGGTATATAATATTATTAACAAGAAAGGGGTAGTTTTATGACTGAAAAAACTTTAATTATTGCAATTTTGGTTGCGTTGATACTTCTTTGGTTTGCCGAAACTCTCGGTATGAAAAAGACAAGCAAAATACTCGGCGGTGCTATTGATTTGGGATTTGCCGTTTTGCGATAGTGCAAATACATAATGATACGTAATGGGGCTGTTTTACAGCCCCTTATTCTGTCGATAAAACGGAAGACACTTCGATCGGAATATGAGAGGAATATAAAATATGAGCAAAGAACCTATAATCGAGACAGACAGATTGATTTTACGTCCGCTCACACTCGACGATGCAGAAGCCTGTTACAGTTGGAACAGTGATGATAGAGTTACGAAATATATGTCACATTCTACACATACCGACATCGGTCAAACTATTGATTGGATAAGGTCGACCTTCACCGACAAGGATGAGTGGCTTTGGGCATTTGTTCTGAAAGAAAAGAACAGGGTAATCGGAACAGGGAGTATAGGCCCAAATGCCCAAATGAAAGACTATTGGGGTATCGGATATATTCTTCATTATGATTATTGGCACAAGGGATATTGCACAGAAGCAATGAAAGCCATTATTGATTTTGTGCACAAAGAGCTTGGTGTAAATAAAATTTGCTCAAGCCATGCGGTTGATAATCCACGTTCGGGCAAAGTTATGGAAAAATGCGGTCTGAAATTTGACCATTATGGAGAACATACAAAGCTTGACGGCAGCCAAACGTTTAAATCAAAGTTTTATAAAACAGAATTGGAATAGCCTCCTGTTTATCGAACGAAACGAAATATATTAAACGAAATATATTAAAAGAGCGACTTCACAGCCGCTCTTTTTTGGTTCTATAATAAATGTTGGGGTGTGGGACTCCAACATTTATTATAGAACCTTTTTATTTTTACTGAAGCTTTCTCTTTTTCCCCGGTTGAACCATGGGTTTTCAGCTATTGCGGGACAAAATTAGGACTGTTCCGACAAAATTCAGAACAGTCCTTTTGCAATCTTTATAGAATTTAATTTGACTCTTTTTCTTCTTTATCTTCTTTCTTTTCCTTGAGAAGAACAAATTTTTCCATTGGGAAAAGTACAACCATCTGAATAAATCCTGCGGCAAGAGAAGCAATAGTCCTTGCAAGAGCCTGAAGCCAAGCCCAATCAAGTTTTGCGATGATACCTACAAGCCATCCCTGGAACCATGTTGAGAACAGAATAAGTGCAATCATAAGTACAATATATATTGCGAAATTGTACCAAGGGGCATCAGACTTAAATGTGGTTTTCTTATTTTGATAGAAGCCGTAAATATTAGCAATGAGGTTTGAAAGGAAGAAAGGAAGAAGATAGCCCCAGGTTACAACACCGCCGACTACCACGCCGTTTTCAATAACGCCGCCCACTACATATTTTCCTACCTGCTCAACGCCTTCAGCCGTGGATGCATCAAAAATAACATTTGGGTCAAAAATTCCTTGGAGGAAAGCCGGCAGAGTTGCCGTAACACCGTCAAAAATTAGCGGGAGTACATTTGCCAGTACCAACTGGATAATAGTTACAAGGCCCGAAACAACAAGAAATTTAACGATTTGCCAAATAGTCTTTACAAAAGAGCCTTTTCCCTCAGCGGCATCATCTATACCGCCAAGGCTGATTTTTTTCTTTTCATCTGCCATAAATTTTTCTCCTTAAGAAAATAATAATTTGTAATGATTTTATTATACCAAGTATAAAGCGATAATGCAAGAAAAAATTGAAATGTCATCAAATATCCGTTAAATTAATCCTAAAATCGCAAATGCGGTTATCGCTTTAACTATAGCAACGATAGCCCAAACGATAAGTGCGATAATACCTACAACGACCGCAACAATAAGAATTACAAGCAAAATTAAGATTGCAAGCACAAGCGGGCCCTTTTTGCTTTTCTTAACCGTGTCGTTAAATTTCTTTTCCTTAAACATTTCTTTAGGAGCAGGATTTTCGTCATCATAAATAGGATAAATCGGAAGAGAAGCATCAGCATCGCAATAGCCCGAATTCCAAAGAAGCGGTTCTACAAGACCTCTTACACTGTCAGCGCCTTTTACAAACTTACCGATTGAAAGGTGGATTGTGTTGAGAAAACTGTCAATGATATTCAAAAATCCGCAAGTAATCTTGTACTCTCTCGTATCGGGTGTGTAAGGAGAATCTCCGCAGTACAAATTTTGAATCAGCTCAAGTATAAAATCAATTACCTTATTGTCAGCTATATCGGCTATATCGGATTTTTTAAGACCGCTTTCCTTTTTGCACAGCCTCCAAATTTTCTTAAATGTTAGCTTATTAAGGAACTTGCCGACAGGCTTTAATATGAAGCCTAATTTTTTAACCTTTTCGCCGGGAATTGAAAATGCGTCGGACATCTCGGCAAGACGATCGATATCGTATCCCATTGCCCAAAGAACTTCCCTTATCATACCGAAGAAAAAGCCCTTCATATATTCGTCAAACGGTTTTCCGCCGGTATCAAGTCCCGGAACATCCTTAATTGTAATTGTTTCAACGTCGATTTTTGCATTTTTAGGGTCAAACGTCACATTACGCATAACAGGCGGACAGCCAACCATTGCGCCGACTGTAACATCATAAAATTTATTGCCCTTTTTAGTGGTAATATCACTTATATCGTGAACGTGAGTATGACCTGTAAGTATACAGCCAAGACCTGCATCGGCAAAAATTTCTCTTGTGGTTTCGTGGTTCCTCTGCATATTTCCACCGCCGATTATCTTGTAAAACGGTGACGGCGAAATCATCGGATGGTGCGTCATTGCGATAACATACTGGTCATTTGCCTTTGCATCCTCAAGCTGTTCGAGTATCCATTTCATACAATCGTCGGAATAGCCCGAACCTGATTCGCCCTCAGGCTTATAGTTAGTATCGTCATTGAGCGCAAAAAGTCTGTAGCCGGGAGCAAGCTGAACAACATAAGACATTGAATCGGGATGCGTCGCTATAGCCTCATTCGGGCCAAATTCATAATACATATCCCAGAGGTCGTGCCTTTCCTCGACAGCGGGAACGTCAATTTCCTTGTCGCCAACGTAACCCTTTGCTATTCCCTTATAACGATAATCGTGGGTAGCTGTAATTACATAAACACGCTTTCCTCTTTTTTTAAGGTCACGGAGCATCTCAATAAATTCCTTATGAGAAGCAAGCTCGCCGTCCCTTGTTGTGTCACCCGCAAGAAGTACAATATCTGTAGACGTATCCTCGCACAGCATATCAAAGCCCGCTTTAATAACAAGGTCGGTATCCTTGATAACCTTTTGGCTTTTTGATTCCGCCTTTTCGTATGCCTTGCCCTCGGTTCCGATTGTTCTGGAATAATAATGAGTATCAGCTATAAACTGGACTTTAAGCGGTTCATTATTGCTTCCGATGATTTTGTTTGACATAAATTACCTCTCCTTTATCACAAGCACTCCCGACTTCACTTTTCCACTTAAAGTAAATTCAAGAGAACCCTTGCTTCTTTCGTTATATTCAATCTCTCTGCCGTCAAGAAGAGCCTTATACTCCGCCTTGTCGCAAAGAGTTACAATTAGAGTGTACTTTTCACTGTCGCCGTAATATTTAAAAGAAATTTCAGCAGAAGTATCGGTCGTGTGCTGATAATCCGTCCAAATATCAAAGCCTGTTGTAACGGTTTGCGGTTTATAGTAACAGTTCGCCCAAATGCAAATCGGAGCGGACAAACCGCCAAAATTATGAAACCAACCGCCCCTGCGTGTGGCTATACCGAAACATTCGTATGTGTTATATGTAAAATCGGTTTCCTCTTTCCACATATCAAGTGCTCGCTCGGCAATAGAAAATGCAAAATCAGCTTCGCCGTTATCAAGCATTGTTTTCCATATAAACCACTGGTGACTCATCCATACGTTACCGTTCCAGTAGCCGTCGTCAAAGTAATATGAAGCGGACATATCAACGGCTGAAATACCCGCCGCAGACCACATCTCTTTAGGATTTTTAATATGTTCAATCAGACGTTTTTTACGTTCACCGCTGACAGCTCCCGCAACAAGAGGATAAACACCATCCATACCTTTATTGTAATTTTCCCCGTCGTCGGTACGCATAATACCTGTTAAGTTACTGTTTTCATCATAAAGCGTATAGCCGAAATAACCGCTTTTTTCATCCCATGCAAGCTCGTTTAATGCTTTTACGGAGCACTCAATATCTGCGTCATAAACTGCAACATCATCATTTTTTCCAAGTGATATTGCAACCATTTTCATTATTTTGCCCGCACGTATAATCTGCGCCGTCGAAAGACAAGGACAGGTATACTCCTGTGAATATCTCCTCATCATTTCCACTTGAGCCGGATAATCATCCATACCGCAGTGGGAATACCAATAATCGTATGTTGTAAGGAGTCCATTACCGAATTTCGCACACGTTGAGCCGTGATTTCTGCCACGCAAAAATTCGTAATAAATCTTGATTTTATCATAAAGAAACGCTAAATCGTCTTTATTTTCCGTCCGCTTCAAAAGCTCAAGATATTCAAAAAACTGCGTCGGAACTAAAGAGCCGTGAAGCAAAAAGGCAAAATCCTTATTTTTATCATCGCAAAGATACATATCAAGAGCGTATCGACAAAGTTCGGGTGAAAACTCAAGAAGCCCCATACCGATAAATCCGCTGTCCCAAGTATAAAAGCTGTCCCACCTCTTGCCCGGAGTATGATGAACAACATATTCGCCGTGACGGTAAACAGGATATACGACATTTGTCAAAAGCGTTGATTTTAAAATTTGTGTTGAAAGAGTGTACTTTTTGCCCTTATCATTATAGCCCATAGGCTGACAGGCTTGCTTTGATTTTTGATAGATTGCTTCATACTCATTAAAATCGAGCGGTTCAAAAACTTCGTTTGAAAGAACGACATATTCCGTATGAGAAGAAGACGGCTCAATAAAAATTGATTTTATAAGCGTATTATGGAAAAAGCCGTCGTCGCTCTTTTTTCTTTGAAAAGATGCGGAAAAAGTTTCGGTCAAATCGTCATATGTATGGTCGCCGTTTGAAAGGCGGTTAATCAGCGCATCCTCAAGAGAACCTGAATTCAGCGTTCTTTTCCTTGTATTCTTATTATGAGTAAGAATATAAAACGGTGCGTCAACTCCATCATAATCAAGACGTGTTCTATGACCGTTTTCAAGCTCCTCTGTAGTAATTTTCGGAATATAGGAATAAGAGGTATTTTCGGTAGTAAGCGACTGCTTTTCACTATCCTCAACTACCGCAAAAAAGTCAAACTCAACTCCTGCTCCGCCACAGCTTTCAAGCAAAACATTATCGCTGTACGGCAAATAAACAAAGCCTAACGCTTCACGGTGAGGAAGTGTAATATCATCACCGTTCATACTGAAAACAGCGTCACCATCCGTAACTGTTCTGTATCTGAGAGCAAGAACAGGTTTATCAAAACCGGAAGCGTTGAATTTATACGAAACCCTGTCGCCTTTTTCACAGCCGAACGGCTTTAAATTAAGAAAATGAACATGGTAATTTTCACATCTGTCGCCCAAGCCCTTGCCAAGATAAAAATCCTTATCCGCAAACATTCCCTTAAACATTCCGTCGGGATTCTCCTCATCCCACGGACGTGAAACAGCATATGTATATTCCTCGTAATCATTCGCTTTTTTTATAGTACATTTTTTTGGTGCGTTCACCTTGCAATAAGTCGGATACGGAAATTCAAGAGCCGCAAAAATATTAAGTATACAATTTTGAGACAGAGGTGTATTATTTAAAAATTCACACCTCATTAAATATGCGTCGTCATTTATTTTTGAAAACGATACGTCGGCATAAACCTCGTCTTTCCACAAAAGCTCATATCTGTATGAGTAAAATGTATAATCACTGCTGCAGTTCCACAAATGATAATCAGACGGAACTGTTACATTCGGAACAGGCGTTGAACTGTTCCACAATGTCGGATGAACCGAAAAATCAAATCTTGCTCCGACGTCAGAAAGGCTTTCTACAATCTTAGAAATACCCATATATTTTTTTGAATATGGTCCCCACATGGGCATTTTAAATGAATTTTGCATTAACTATTCCTTTTGCTGAGATATACTGTTAATATTATCTACTTTTTGCACCATTTTGTCAATAGAAGAATGCTCTCAATTATTGACAAAGTGTTTTTTATAAAGTATTATATATCTATAACATAATTTATTTTAATTAAATCTTAATTTAATTATTACCGAACGGAGAACACTTATGAATATAGATGCAAATGTGCAGAAGATTATTACATTGCTTATTAAAAAGTGGAAAACGATTGTTATTTTCACTTTGCTCGGAGCAATTCTTGCTTATTTCTACACTGCCAATTTTACTACTCTGACTTATGTTTCAACTGTAGAATTTTTGGCGTATGCCGTCGATTCCGATCAGGAACTCAGCGATTCGACGACAGCGGCTCAGCAGACGAGCAACACAAGCAAAATGAACTACGCTATGAAAATGATGGACACGTATATTGAACTTTTTCAAACAAACAAGTTTAATCAATCCGTAGCGGATGAACTTAACGAAAATCTTAACACAAACTATTCGGCGTCGCTTATTAAAGGTGCGGTAACCATTGCAAGCGTATCGGATACGGCTCTTTTTAAAATTACCGTAACAACGACTGACGCAGATTTATCATACCAAATAGCTCACCAGCTTGAAACATCTATACCCGAGGCTATGGAAGATGCTAACCAAGGTCTTGTCAACGCTTCCGTTGAGGACGCAGCGCTGAAGGCAACAGCATCGGAAAGCCTCGGCTATACACGAAAATGTCTTATCGGAGCTGCTGTCGGTTTCTTTTTGGCGGCTGCATATTTGATTTTGCGTGATTTACTTGACGTTCGTATAAAAAATCCCGACGAACTGCCCGATAGGTATAATATTCCTGTTTTGGGAAGCATACCCGAATTTGAAATAAAGTCGTACTCATCTCACGAAAAAACTGATAAGAAACCAAGAAAGGAGCAGAAAAATGGCAAAGAAAAATAAAAGCGAAAGCAAAAAGACATCACTTGCAAATTCTCGTTTTATTCTTAATAACGCTCCTATAAATTCGTCGCTGAAATTCAGGATTGAAGAGGCTTACAAAACGGCGCGTACAAACATAATGTTCTCCATTATGAAAAAAGGATGCAAGGTGATAGTTGTAACGTCACCTGCACCGAGCGACGGAAAAACAACGACTACCGTTAATCTTGCGGTGGCAATGGCTCAGGCTGACCAGAGAGTTCTTCTTATTGACGGCGATTTGAGAAAGCCTAAAATTCACCATTATTTTTCAATACCCAATTCTCCCGGTCTTACCAATTATCTGAGCGATGTAATATCCGGAAAAAGAAGCGCAGATTTATTCAGTGTAATTCACCCAACCGATTACGGTAATCTTTCGGTCTTGTGTTCAGGTTCAATTCCGCCAAATCCCGCAGAGCTTTTAGGTTCTGAAATAATGGCATCGTTTTTGCAGGATGTAAGCAAAGATTTTGACTACATCATAATTGATACTCCTCCTGTAAACGTCGTTTCCGACTGCTTGCCTGTTGTTCGTGAATCCGACGGAGTTGTACTTGTCGTACGCTCAAATAAATCTACTCACCCCGAACTTCAAAGAGCATTATCCTCATTAGAATTTATAGACGCCAAAATTCTTGGATTTATCGTCAACTTTACTGAAAACAAGGGCGGAAAATACGGTTCTTACAATAACTACGGAACGTATGGAACATACGGCTCATACGGTTCTTACGGTTCATATGGTTCTTATGGCAGCTACGGCAAATATTCGTCGAGAAACGGTGCCTACAGTTCATATAAAAGCTATGGCAAAAATTATGAACCGAGGAACTGAAAATGATAATTAACAATTTAATTGAAATGCATTGTCATATTCTTCCCAGTATTGACGACGGTTCTCCCGATGTTCAAACAAGCCTTGCTATGATTGAACAGCTTCAGGCCCAAGGGGCAAAAGCAATTGTACTTACACCTCACTATTACTCCGATTCAATATCGTTAGAAGATTTTGTTTCAAAGCGAGACGATGCATTTGAACAGTTAAAGAGTGCACTTTCTCCAGGAAGTCCGAAACTGATTCCGGCTGCCGAGGTTTATATCAGCAAATATCTTATGAACAATCAGGATTTAAGCAAAATTTGTATTGGAAATTCAAAATATGCGCTGATTGAGCATCCGTTTTCATGTGATTTTTCACAGGACTGCTACGACAGACTGCTGAATTTGAATTACGAATTTGGTATTACTCCCATTCTTGCTCATATTGAAAGATATAACGCTTTTATGTCTGACGGCGATTTGCTTGATGAATATATAGATATGGGATGCCTTGCACAGGTTAATATCAACTCTTTTTGTGACGCTCCACGCAGTATTAGAAAAAAGCTTATTAAGTATATCAAAAATGACAGAATACACCTTATTGGTACTGACTGCCATAACCTTTCAACTCGTCCGCCGAAATACGCAGACGGCGTTAAAGAAATAATAAGCAAATGCGGCGAGGATGTAGTTGAGCAATTTGAATATAATGCCGCCCAAATCATTAAAAATGCATAACTCTGATTCGGTGAGAAAATTAAATCACTTATAATAAACATATAAATAAAACGGGATTGTCTGAATTTAATCGTAGGACAATCCCGTTTTATTAGCTTTTGCTTCTATTTTTAGTATTCTTTGTTCAATTTGATTTTGTATTCCAAGAACGAACCTCAATAGTTTTTTCACCTGTGGTGATAAAATTAGCCCAAGGGTTTTGAACCGAAATTGCTTTCATTTAAAATTTTCCTTTCAAATCAAGTAATAAAAAATAAAACTACTTTCAATTTTCACCTGTTTCAGTTGCCTTTCTTAAATCATAAGACAACTGATTTTATTCTTAATCCTTATAAAGTGAACGCAAAAGCGTAATTTCTTTTTTATATCCGTCAAGCTCATTTGGTGTTTCAAGATAAAACGGCAAATGCTTTATTGACGGGTGATTTATAATTTTTTCAAAAGCGTCAACGCCAATATATCCGTCGCCGATTTTTTCGTGCCTGTCCTTATGTGACGCAAGAGGATTTTTTGAATCATTAAGATGTACAGCCTTTAATCTTTCAAGTCCGACAACCTTATCAAACTCCTCCAAAACACCGTCAAAATTATTAACGACATCATAGCCGCCATCGTTAATATGACACGTATCAAGGCAAACTCCAAGCTTTTCGTTAAGCTCTACCCTGTCGATAATCGAACGCAGTTCGTCAAAGGTTTTGCCGATTTCCGACCCTTTTCCTGCCATAGTTTCAAGCAGAACTGTAGTTGTCATTTCAGGAAAAAGAACATCGTTGAGCGTTTCGGCAATCATTTCAATTCCGGCTTCTGCGCCCTGTCCGACATGAGAACCCGGATGAAAATTGTAAAGCTGATTCGGTGTATATTCCATACGCTTTAAATCATCTGCAAAAGTATTTTTTGCAAACTCTCTTACCTCAGGCTTCGCACTGCAGCAATTAAGCGTATAAGGCGCATGGGCTAAAATAATCGGAAAATTATTTTCTTCCATCAACTTTAAAAATTCATTGACATCCTGCTCATCAATCGCTTTTGCACTGCCTCCACGAGGATTTCTTGTAAAAAACTGAAACGTATTTGCTCCTATTTCCATTGATTGTTTAAGCATGGCTGTATAGCCCTTTGACGCACTCAAATGCGCTCCTATTATTAGCATAGCTTCATAACCCTTTCGGAATACATATAATTTACTTAAATCATCAACGCCTATATCTGTCACAAGATGTTGATGTGATTTTTAATTTTAATTTTTAATCGAGGGCTTTGCCTGAACATCAACATTTGTTAAGGGCGAAGCCCGCTTAGGTGGGAGATTATGACTCCCACCTAAGAAAAAGGTGAAACCCGCTTCTCACCTC
>JAJBVC010000216.1 GCA_020860025.1 Clostridiales bacterium
GGAAGAGGCAAACGAGGTTACAAATCATCCGAGTCGTTACGGCAACGTTGTTTTGGAGTCCGGTACGCAGACATTGACAGGCGAGCAAGCTCTTGCTTATTGCCGAATACGTAAAATTGATTCCGATTTCGGCAGAACGCTTCGTCAGAGAACTGTTATGACCGCAATTATAAACGGCGCTCTTCATTCTAATCCTTTTAAATTATATAAAATGGCATTTAACGCCGCTCCCTATCTTGAAACAGATTTAAGCAAGGCACAGCTTTTGGGACTTATAGCTCAGGCTGCCGTTTGTGTAACAGGCGATATATATCAGACAAGGGTTCCGTTTGACGACACTTGGAGCTACGAAACAATTCAGGGCAACAGTGTAATTTCCATTGATACTCAGGAAAATAAGGAACAGCTTATTGATTATATTTATAATAAGACGTCAAAAGAATTAGCCGAACTTGAGGAAGAGTCGGAATAAATTTTGAAAGGTTAAAGTATATATGAATGAAAAAACCAAAAATAAAATCATAACCCTTGTTCAGTACCCGCTGACGTTCTATGATACAGTGTGGGATATGATTATTTGTCGCACACCGCTTCACAAATATGTTCCCTCAAAGTACAGGGAAAGTCACGGCGCAACCGGCAGTGAATCAACACGGTACTGGGTGCTTCACGACATATTTAAAAAGTCAAAATTTACAAGCGATGATGTGTTTATTGACGTTGGATGCGGTAAGGGAAGAGTAATGGCTTATATGCTTCGCCGTCGTTTCCCGGGCAAAATTAAAGGGATTGAGCTTAATGACGATGTCGCAAAAATCTGCGAAAATTGGGCGAGCAGATACAGTAACACAGAAGTTATTTCAGGCGATGCGCTCAAGTATGATTACAGCGATATTACGGTTATGTTTTTAGGCAGACCTTTTTTGCCAGATATGTTCAAAAATTTCATTTCAAAGATTGAAAGTGAAATGAATCATAAGCTCAAATTTTATTATTGGGTTGACCAGCAAAGCGGTAATTATCTTAATGACAGACCCGGCTGGACTCTTATAAAGCGTGAAAAGGTATATAAAAAATTCGGATTTATCATTTTGGTACGCTGGCCGCAGAGATATTCCGTGTGGGAATATGACCCGAATAATCGTTAAATATATAATGATATAGATACAAAACAAGAGGCACTGTTTTACGTAATTGTAAGACAGTGCCTTTTAATCTCCTTTAAGCAACTTATGCTGCGATGTATGCGTCTTTAAGATGACAATAGGTGAGTTCGCCCTCCTGATATGTATCAAAAGAACCTACAACAGATATTTCATCTCCGACCTCATAACCGCTTGGAACTTCATCGTCTGCAAGTTCAAATTCCAATCCTTGTTGGCAGCAGGCGGTAGCGTCCGCAATGATAACAGAGTAATATGTTTTGTTCGTATCAGTATCCGTATATATTGAAAATTGACCCGCCATCTTTACAATTTTTCCGATATAATCATCGGGAGTTATCATCATATTGTAAACCTCGGAATATACCATTGTACTGCTCAATGAGGTTAAGTCCAAATCAATATCATCAGAAGTATCAACCTCCTGCGATAAAGTTTCTTCGCTGTCGTCAGCAGTTGTTTGCACCGAAGTTTCCTCGGCTTCGGCAGTGTCGGTGCTTTCGCTGTTTGAGGAGCATCCGCTGAAAATAAAAATAATTGATAAAATCGCCATAAAAATTGCTAATGTTTTTTTCATATTCTAACACCTTTCTTTATTGTGCCCGCAAGGGAGCAGATTAAGAATGCTACCAAATCGGCAGCTACGATAGTTGAGCCGACAGGAGTTCCCATTAAAACCGATATTATAATTCCAAGTACTGTGCATACAACCGACAGCACCGCACTGAAAAGTATTACGGATTTAAAGCTTTTAAATATTCGCATTGCAGAGAGCGCCGGGAATATAATAAGTGCCGAAATCAGCAGTGAGCCTACAAGGTTCATAGCAAGAACGATTATAACGGCTATTGTGATAGAAATGATAAGGTTATAAGCGCTTGCCTTTATTCCTGTTGCTCTTGCAAAGCTTTCATCAAATGTAACAGCAAAAATTTTATTATAAAATATACAAAATACAACTATGACTATTATTGAAAATATCGTACATAAAATAACATCGGATTGCGTCAGCGTGAGAATTGAAACAGAGCCGAACAGCGTACTGCAAACGTCTCCGCTCAGGTTTGACGACGATGAGAAAATGTTCATTACAAGATAGCCTATAGCAAGCGACGAAACAGAAATCATTGCAAGCGATGCGTCGCCTTTGATTTTTGCTTTTTGCCCTGCGTTTAAAAGCAGGATTGCACTTATAATTGTAACAGGCATAACGATAATCGTATCATTTGTCAGGTTAAGTACAGCGGCAACAGCCATTGCGCCAAATGCAACGTGAGACAATCCGTCGCCTATAAATGAAAATCTTTTTAAAACGAGTGTTACTCCCAAAAGAGAGGAGCAAAGCGCAATCAGAACACCTGTTATAAGCGCATAACGAACAAAAGGATATTCAAAGTAAATAGTCAGTTTTTCAAATAATTCACTCATTTTCTTCGCCCTCCTTTAAGTAAGGAAATTTTTCCAAATATTCATCCTTTGTTCCAAAAAAGAAGGATGGGCCGATACTTAGTATATGAGTTGCGTATTTAAGCGTAGCGTCAATGTCGTGTGAAATCATAATCACAGTCATTCCCGAACTGTTGAGCGATTTTGTTAAAGCGTACATTTCAGCCGAAGCCGTAGGGTCAAGACCCGATATAGGCTCGTCAAGCAAAATTATTTTTTCTGCGGCGCATAATGCTCTTGCAAGGAGCGTTCGCTGCTGCTGACCGCCCGATAATTCACGGTAGCATTTTTTTGCAAGGTTTCCTATATTAACCTTTTCCATATTTTCTACGGCTCTTTGCTTTTCTTTTTTAGTATAAAATGGGCGAAGTCCGCAGTGATTAAGACAGCCTGAAAGTACTATCTCCTCAACCGAAGCGGGAAAATCTCTTTGCATATCCGTTTGCTGTGGCAGGTAACCTATTTCGTTGCTTTTAAGCCCGTCGCCAAATTCAATATCTCCCTGAATAGGTGCGTGAAGATTAAGAAGTGCTTTCATAAGTGTGCTTTTGCCTGAGCCGTTTTCGCCTATAATACAAAGGTAGTCGCCTGCGTTTACGCTAAACGAAATATTTTTTGCAATTACCTTACCCTCATATCCGAGGGATAGGTCTTTACATATTATTTGTGCCATGATTTGCCTCCGTTAACTAAGCGCAGTTTTGAGCGTTTCAAAATTTTCTTCCATAATATCAAGGTAATTTGCCGAATTTTCAATATCAGTCGCAGTAATTGACTGCATTGAATTCATTGAAAGAATTTCCTGATTTTGATTTTCCGTACTGCTTATTACAGTGTTTGCAATATCGCAGTCTGAATCCTCAAGCGTCATTACATATTTAAGGTCAAGCTCGTCTACTTTTTCAGCTAAAAATTTAATTGTTTCAAAGCTTGCTTCCGTTTCGGCGGAGCATCCTGAAAAAGCGGCATAATATGAAAGTCCGTAATCATCGGCAAGATAGCGAAACGGGAATCTGTCGGCAAATAAAAGAGTGGTTGTTGCGGCATTGTCGACAACATTTTGATATTCAGCCTCAAGCTCTGAAAGTGAACTTATATACTGTGAAGCGTTTTCACTGTAGGCTTCGGCATTATCGCTGTCAATTTCGGCAATTTTGTCGGCAATTTCACTGCATAAAATCTCTGCATTTTTCAGCGAGAGCCAAACGTGCTCGTCATATTCTGCTTCGCCGTCGGCATCTTCTTCCTCTTCTTCCTCAATTTCCATTCCCTCAACAGTTTCCTCTTCCTTTGCGTCGCTTCCCAAGGTGTCGAGAAGATTTATTGTCACCATATTTTCATTGGTTGCCTGGGCAAGTGTATCGTCAACCCATTCGTCTGATTCACCGCCGACGTAAATAAATAAATCGCATTTTGAAACTTTTACTATATCCTCACTTGTCGGCTGATAGTTGTGCAGGTCAACTCCGCTGTCGAGTAAAAGCGTCAGTTCAACATCATCCGCAAGGTCACCTAAAATTTGTTTTGCCCAGTCGTATTGCGGGAAAATTGTACAAACAATACTTATTTTTTCATTTGAATTTTCTGTGTCAGTTTCACTTGTGCCGCCTGAACAGGCTGAAAATAGCGAACAAACCATAAGCACTGTCAGCAGACACGAAATTATTTTTTTCATAATCAAAACCTCATATTCTCATACTAATATTATTTATTATCTTAAAAAAGGGTAGAAAAATACAAGGGCATACCCATACATATATTAACGTATGAGAAACAAACCCGCTTGCGGCAGGCATACTTCACCCTTGTATAAAAATAATATTATTTAGTTTGAGATTTTGACTTTCAGTTCAACAGGCGTAACAAAATGGCCACGTTCAAACGATGACAGGATAATAACGGTTAAAAAGAAAACCGCTTTAACCGCAAATAACAGTCCGTCGGAATCTGAGACTGTGTCGTTTAAATTTTTAAGGCAATTTTGAATTGTAACGCAAATTCTGCAATCATCGCCTTGACATGTATGATTTGCTTCAAATACAACAAAGCATGACGAAAGAATAACCGCAATAAGCATAATTGCAGCAAGTATTCGTGCATAAGTTTTCTTGTACTTTAACATATCGGTTCACATAGTCCTTTAATTACAGAAGTAAGTTTTTAAATTTACAGACGGTAAATTCAATACATCTTAACAAGATGAAATGATGTTAACCTAAATCATATTAAATGATACCACTGTCAAATTAAAAAGTCAATACGCTCGTGCGAATAAGCACTTGTAAAATAAAACTATAAGATGACGGCTATAATTGAAACAATAGCGGCTACTGCGATTACAGGCAGAGTTATTGCCCATAAACAGCCACTGCATCCAAACGGTCTGCGACGCCATCTTCTTCTTGGTGGGGGAGGTGGGCCACCCCATCCGTTTCCTCTTCCGCCGAATCCACCTGGGCCTCCGCCAAATCCTCCAGGGCCACCGCCGTGACCTCCGGGGCCACCCGGGCCTCCCGGTCCCATAGGCATATTAACATCTCCAATCTTAAATCCTGTTCAAAAAATAATTAAGGTCGTTTATATAAAAATATCTTATTTGTTTGCTTTAATTATACTATCAAATTTATCAAAACGCAATAACTACAGAAAAAGTGTGACAAATTATTCATAAGCTTTTAACTTTTTATAGCTGATTTTTCTGTTTTAAGACTTAAATTAAAAAAACATCAAAACTATATCACAATTTTTTCTTGCTAAACTGCTTTTTGTGCAGTTCTTTCATTCCGTCAACCTCGTCGCAAATTTCCTTTAAATTGCAATTTTTACAGTCAAAGAGAATATTATCGAAAATATGATTTAACGCAGACGTGGTATCTTTGATTTTTTCCGCAAGGCGGTAAAGCTCATCAAATTTATCAAATTCGGTTAAGAAAATGATTTGAACGCTTTTTACAGTCGGATTTTTTAAATACTCTTCAATCAGTGCGCTGCCGTAATCAGCGAAAGTAACCTTGTTTTTTACAGCGGCTTTGCTCACACGAATTTGCTCACGCATATTAAGCGCCGAAGCTCTCGTCATAAATCCGTCAAGGAAAATGTTATATCTTATGAGTTCAAGCTCCTTGATTTTGTCAAAAGCGCTTTCCTCATCAATATCGTCTATTTCAAGCAAAACGATTTTTCCGAAAGGGGAGTCGCCTTTTATTTCCGTAATATCTTTTCCGAAAAGCAAAATATCATTGTCAAAATGCATATTACTGCTGACAGCCATTGTGCTGACGCACGGCTTTTGATTACCGCCGAGTTCAAAGGCTGTGTCTTTAAGAAAAAGAATATCGTTTTTACCGCCGTGTTTTAATGTCGATTTTTTACAGCAAAACCTCTTGCCGCTGTTAGTGGGCAAAAGGTTTTTGATTTGTTCAATAATTTTGTCGTACAGGGTCATTACAGTTTTCTGTCCTTTTCCTGATTGTCATAATGCTTTCCGAGCAGTTTTTGAACCTTGTAGACCAGTTTCATATCCAAATTGAAAAAATAGACAGAGAATGTTGCGGCAAATAAAACTAAAACCGCAATGCCTGTTTTAATTAGAGCCAGTGCAAATTTATTCATTATGCCATTCCTTTCTGCCTTGCATACTCAGCGGCACCGAGAGCACCCATAAGCTGCGGGTCTGTGTCAAGGTCAACAACCTTAATCTTGAGTACATGCTCAATAGCCTTTTTAAGTCCCTCATTTTTAGCACATCCGCCTGTAAGCGTAATACTGTCGGTAGCGCCTGCTTTTTTAGCCATAACAAAGCATCTTTTTGCAACCGCAAGCTGAATACCTGCGGCAATTTCATCCATAGGCTTGCCCTCGCCGACGAGTGAAATAACCTCGCTTTCGGCAAATACAGTACACTGAGCAGTAATAGGAATTGTATTTTTCGCATTGAGAGAAAGCTTGCAAAATTCAGGAAGCGTCATCTCAAACGCATTTGCCATTGCCTCAAAAAATCTTCCTGTTCCTGCGGCGCATTTGTCGTTCATTGCAAAGTTTTTAACAGTGCCGTCTGTATCAATAGCGATACCTTTTACGTCCTGACCGCCAATATCAATTATAGCCTTTACATTAGGATTGGTTACGTGAACACCCATTGCGTGACAGCTTATTTCCGAAATGTTTTCATCGGCAAACGGTACCTTGTTTCTGCCGTAGCCTGTACCGATTAAATAGCTTAAGTCCTTAGCAGAGTTAACATCGCTGATTTTTTTAATAGCCTCGTCAAGCGCAAGCTCGGCACTTGCTACAGGATTGATTTTACTTCTGACTGTAGAGTCGGCAAGAATTTTGCCGTTTTCATCTAAAATTACGCATTTTGCATAGGTTGAACCTACGTCGCATCCGCCAAAATATTTCATATTTTCATTGCCTTTCCGCCAATATGGCATAAATTATTTTATCGTTTTATTACTGCTTTGCTTACCAAGCCATAGTATCGTCAAAATCAACAAGAGTCGGGTCAACAGGCTCTTCCTGAAGAACTGTCGTCATATACTTGTTAATTTGCTCACGCATATCACGTCTTGATATTGTTCTCGGGTCCATCAAATCCTGCTGTACCCAAATGAAGCTTACGTTTCTCTCTCTCGCCTGGTCGTCAAAAATACCGTTAAGTCCGTCCATACCCTTGCAGGAAATCTGGTCGTACATAATAACCATATCGGCGTTGAATTCATCAACTATTCTCCAAAGCTCGTCAACAACATTTTGATAACCGCCCTTGGTGTGCTTTCTCATCGTCGTTCTTTGAAGAGTTTTTGCGTAAACGCTCAATGATTTGTCTTGGTCTTCGGTGTCGTACATAATGTACGAAATCATCGTTTCCATATCCATTACAACATTAACGCCCCAGCAGTTTTCAAGCCAGTTTGCAAGACTTGTGTAATAGTTTGCAGGGCATGACCAAACGATTGCTCTGTGGCGCATTTCTTTAGAAATTTGCTCTTTCTTTTCGTAGCCCTTCATCATAAGCTTATTAACCTTTTTGTCGCACTTCAAAAAGCGATCGTCAAGTCCGCCGGAAAGATGGAAATAATAAAGTCTGTAGAGCCAAAATGTAGCACCGGTCATTTGAGGATAATCGGTTTTGTTTATATCCCATTTCTGAAGTTCGTATTCAAGCTCCGTGTTATATCTTTTCATTGCGCTGAAATATGAATCCCAGTCAAACTTTTCACCCGTTTGTTCCTCAATGAATTTGATACAGCCCTTAACCTCTTCAAGAGCATATTCCTGAACGTCCTCGCCGTTATATCTGAGCGGTACGTTAAGAACATATGTAGGAAGATTAAATCTTCTGTCAAGATACGATGAATTCATAATTGAACCGTCGCACGGCATATTGCAGGAGATAAAGCAGGTACCGAACATCGGATAATCGTCATTGATAGCGACGCCTGCTTCAGCGGACGGAAGAGGGCATACATCGGCGGGAACACCGTAGCTTTCCGTAATATCAAGATAAGGCGGTGTAATCTGCTGGTCAACCATTGACGCAAGGAAAATCGGAATTGTCTGAATCGGAACGAACGTCAGATTCGGGAAGCCTGCCGCAAGCTCCGTTGAAACAAGCTCATCCATACAAACGATTTTTTTTGACTTTTTATTACCGGGATGAAAATGCTCATCGGCAGTAAACGAAAGGTTAATTATATCGGTTGTGTGCTTAATTAAAAGGTCAAAATGAAGATGAGCAATTCTAAGGTGAGTACCTCTGAGTCCCTCCGTATGTCTGTCAATAAAAGCGGGAGCAGAAAGATAGCTTGCCATCCAGCGATAGTTCCATAAGCCCTCGACTGTTGATACAGGAGCTTTCATAACCATTTTAATCATATCTTTCCAGGTTATAAGCCATCTGTAATAATCGTAAGCCGTATCTTTTACTCCACGCCATTCACGATGCTTGTAAAGACCTGTTTTATCCTGGTGGAGCTTTCCTAAATTTTTGGGCCAATGCTTTTTAGCCATTATGCTTTACCCTCCTTTGCCTTTTGAATTTTTTTAATTTCAAGACTTTCAACAAAAGCCTGTATTCTTGTTCTCAGCTGACCCGACGCACTAGCCGTGTACTGACGGTCAACCGTTACCGACGGAATACCGAAATCCTGTGTCATAACCTGTGACGCAAGCGCTCTTTCATAGCCCCAGTATTCACAGAACTTTATCTGTTCGTAAACAACACCGTCTGCGTGGTATTCCTCAACGAGCTGCTTAACGTAATCACGTCTGCCGTGTACCTTTTCTCTGCTCATAAAACGTGGACACTGGCTCGTGTTAAGATAATGAAGACAAATTTGTTCAAGAACATCGCCGTCGTCGGTAAGTTTAATTTCCTGTCTTCCGGGCAGAGCTCCGAAGCAAAAACGATCTGCAACAACGAGCGCACCGGACTCTTCAAACAACTTTGTAAAATCGGGGTCGTCCATTTCAGAACCTACTACGACAACCTTTGCCCTGAAATTCTTTTTTTCGTCAGGCTCTCTCGTTTTAAGCTCTTCGGCTGTTTCTCTCAGCTTGTCAATAATAAGATATTTCGGACAACAGTATGTAACAAGATTGAGTACATGATATTCGTATCCTGTAATTCGTGGATTGTCCTCTTTCCTGTATTCGCCTATTTCGGTTATAAGACGGCAGACCTCATTATGTTCTTCAACAGCTTTTCGCATTGCCTGCTCGCTTATGTCGGTGCCGTAAACCTCGTGAAGCTTGTCAAGCACTTTAAGCTGAAGCTGATTTTTGTAATGCTTAACCGTATGCGGTTCAACCTTGAAAGGAGCGTCAACAAATGTTGTGAAAAACTTATCGTTATCAACAAGATGAAGCAAATCAAAATGCTCAATGCACCTGTTCATTTCCGAGCAGGTTTCAGAGCCGATAAAAGCGGAAAGAAAATTATATCCGCCCTCAATTCCTCTTTCAAGCAGTGCTTTTGAATAGCCACAGAGGTAAGAACTTAAATAATATGTAGCAATATCCATCGAACCTGTTCTCGGCGCTCTGAGCCTGACCGAAAAACAATCGTCAAGATTAAGCAGTACCTCAGGAATATGATAACAGGTGTAGGCAAGAGCCTTTTTGCCGTTGGAAGTTGCCTGCTGAACAAGCTCGTTATTAGCCTCTTGCAGCAGGTCTTCAAAATAAATAAGATGCTTTAAATCTTTCATTTACAGTACCTCAATCTTTTTGAGAGCTTCCCGAACGCCTTTTACAACGTTTGAATCATCGGGAAGATTAAATATATTTTTACCCTGAATGTCAAATACAGATAAGTTTTTGTCCTCAGGAATGTAGCTTAATACCTCAATGCCGTTTGTGTCAATGTAATCCTTTAGGGATTCATCAGCCATTCTGTTGACTATGGCACCGATTTTTTCATACATAACAAGCTCATCGGCAACACTCTTTATAGTGTTTATTACCTGACATCCCTTTTTGCTCGGGTCAGTAATCAGAAGAAGATGAGTAACCTTTTCCATAACTCGGCGGTTAATTTGTTCAATTCCGGCTTCACCGTCAATTACCACATAATCAAATTCGTTTGAAAGTATGGAAATAACCTCTTTGAGATAAGAATTGATTTTGCAGTAGCATCCCGCTGTTTCAGGTCTGCCGACGGCAATAAATGAGTAACCGTCAGTTTCAACAAGCGCATCGAAGATACGATATTTAGCCTCGCCCAAAAGCTCAACCGCACCACGTGTATCTCCTTCATCGACAGATGCAATAATTTCCTTGCGAATATCATCTATCGTCATTTTTACATCAATTCCGAGTGCTGTGGAAAGTCCTACGGCAGGGTCGGCGTCAATCGCCAGTATTTTTTTGTCGGGATATTTTTCAACCAGACAGCGTACAATTGTAGCGGATAGGGAAGTTTTACCAACACCGCCTTTGCCTGCAACGGCAATAATTGTAGATTTATTCATTTTTTCATCACCGTTCTCTATTATACACAAAAAAGATTGTTAAATCAATAACAATGTACGAAAACAATGCACAAAATGTTTCTTTTTTGTCTAAAAAACAATAAAAAGGTATTGACATATTATAAAAACAGTGCTATGTTAGCATTAGTTAGTCAAGACTAACATATATTTTAGGAGATGATTTTTTGACAAAGTATACACTTAAAATTGACGGAATGATGTGCGGTATGTGCGAATCTCATATCTGCGATTGCGTGCGAAACAATTTTTCGGTAAAAAAAGTAACCGCTTCACATTCTAAAGGTGAATGTGTAATTTTAGCCGAAAGCCTCAATGAGGATGAGCTGATAAAAAAGATTGACGAAACAGGCTATAAGCTCGTTTCAATATCATCGGTACCGTACGAGAAAAAAGGTTTTTTTTCATCTTTCAAAAAATAATTAAAACCGCTCCGTTAAGCAGTAATGCCTAAAGGTGCGGTTTTTAGTTAATAAATACAGGCAGCTTTAAATCGGCTTTTTGTTAGGAGAAGGCAATAAATGCTGTATTTTAAGGTGAAAAACGGCTTTAAAGTATATATAAATAAATCATTTTTATTGACAACAACCTACTAATAAAATATCATATAACTATGATTAAGATTATGTTTGTATGCCACGGGAACATTTGTCGTTCGCCGATGGCGGAATTTGTATTAAAAGATATGGTTAAGCGCAGAGGTTTGGAGAATGACTTTGTTATTGCCTCTTCCGCAACAAGTACCGAGGAAATATGGAACGGTGTGGGTAATCCTGTTTATCCTCCCGCAAAGGCTGTTCTTGAAAGTCACGGTATTGACCCGAGCGGTAAAAGAGCCGTTCAGCTTAAAGCAAGTGACTACGATAAATATGATTTGTTCATCGGTATGGATAGCGCCAATATCCGCAATATGAAGCGTATTCTCGGCGGAGATAAGCACGGCAAAATCCATAAGTTAATGGAGTACACAGGCAGCAGTGCCGATGTTTCCGACCCTTGGTATACACGTGATTTTGACAGGTGTTATAAGGATATTTATGTAGGTTGTCAAGCCTTGCTTGAGTGGTTGGGCAAATGATAAATCATTGGTAAAAGTATGTAAATTATGAAAATATTAATTGACGCAGACGGTTGTCCTGTTGTAAAGCAGACAATCGAGATAGCAAAAGAGAATAAAATCGAGGTTATTGTGTTTTGCGACACAAGCCATATTATAAACAGCGATTACGCAGAAACCGTAACAGTTTCAAAGGGCGCTGACAGTGTAGATTTTGTACTTGTTAATCGGGTCAGCCAAGGAGATATTGTTGTTACGCAGGATTACGGACTTTCCGCAATGGTGCTTTCAAAAGGTGGCAAACCTATAACGCAAAACGGACTTGTAATCAATGACAGCAACCTGACAATGCTTCTTACCTCAAGGTACGAATCGAAGAAAGCAAGAATGGCAGGCGTACACCTGAAAGGGCCAAAGAAAAGAACCAATGAAAACGATAAAGCCTTCATTGATTCTCTGAATAAATTATTAAAGAAATAAGTTAGTATAAAATCAAATTGAACTATTTGTCAAATCCCGGATTAAAAGCGTAATAGTTCTTGCTGTTCAGCTTGTCGGTAACAATGCGAAGTCCCTCGCCGAAACGCTGATAGTGAACAACTTCTCTTTCACGTAAAAACTTAATCGGCTCAATTATATCGGGGTCGTCAACCAATCGCAGAATGTTATCATACGTCATTCGTGCTTTTTGCTCAGCAGCCAAATCCTCGTTCAGGTCGGCTATGGTGTCGCCTGTAACAGCCATTGTAGATGCACTCCAGGATTCTCCGCTTGCATATGCCGGGAAAACACCGTTTGTGTGGTCTACAAAATATGCCGCAAAGTTCGGATTATCCTCAATTTGCTTTTCGGTAAGGTTTTTTGTAAGCTGGTGCACAATCGTACCAATCATCTCGAGATGCCCGAGTTCCTCGACGCCGATGTCAGTTAAAAGACCTTTTAACTCCGCATATGGCATTGAATAACGCTGTGAAAGGTAACGTAAACTTGCTCCCAATTCACCATGCGGGCCGCCATATTGCGATATTATGATAGATGCGGCTTTAGGGTCGGGATTTTTAATATTTATAGGATACTGTAGTTTTTTAATATAATTAAACATAAATTCAACTCCTTTAGTTTCTGCTTCATTCTATGACGAACAGCGATAAATGACACAAAATTTAAGGAGTTGATTTTATTATTTTCAGCGTGTAGAAAAAGTCGAATTACAGGTTTCTACACGTCGACAGTCTGATTTTGTTTTGATTTGAAATTGTCTATAACAATTTGGTATCTGGAATATGCGTCCTTTACTGCGTCGTGCCAGCTTATATATATGTCGCTTTGCGCATTTTTCCCGACTGTTTTAAGCAGTTCGTCGTTATTCATTATCTTGTTTAAAGTAGCGGCAATTGAATGAGCGCTTTCCATACATAAAAAGCCTGTTTTGCCGTCGGTAATTCCCTCTGCCGCACAGCTGTCACGGACAAGCAGACTCGGAGTTGCACAGGCGGCTGCTTCTCTTACAACAAGGCCGTTTGTATCAAACACAGACGGGAATAATAAAATATCAGCTATTCCGTAATATCCCTGAATTTCTCGGCGGTCAAGTATTTTGCCTGTCCAAATGACGTCGTCTTTTATGCCGACTTTTTTAATATAACGTTTTATTGCATTTTCATCTGCGCCGAATCCGAGCATAATAAGCTTGAATTTCTTTTCTTCATTTTTAAGCTTTGTGCAAGCATCAAGTATCATCTGAATATTTTTATACCAAATCATTCTTCCCGAATAAAGGAATATCGGAATATCCTCCGGAACATTATGCTTGCGCTTTATCATAGCAATATCATTATCAGACACGTTGGTAATCGGCAGGTCACAGCCGTTTGGCATAACTATATAATCGCCTGTATATCCTATTTTCCGCAGAGAATCGGCAGTGCCTCTGCTTGTTACCCAAACCTCATCGGCGGCATTGATGTTATTGAGCAGAAATTTATATGCAAAATCCTTAACAGGTTTAGTCGGTACACGTCTGTCAACATCATATTCGTATTTTGTGTGATATGTAAGAACAACAGGAAGTGGTTTTTTTTGTGCCACACGTCTGAAATAGTAGCTTGTTGCAAGCGGTGCGTGAGAATGAAGCAGGTCAAAATTTTTATCAATTATTGCCCTGTGCAGTTCATCTTTAAAAGGCCAGCCAACGCTGTAGCCCTCTTTTGACGGTACCCACCAGCTTTTGTATCTGAATATTTCATAATCGTATTTGTAGTCAAGCTGATTCGGATTTTTAGGCGTTATAACTACGGCTTTGCCGAAATTTTTGTTAATTTCATTTGCGTAGTTTTGCGCTACGTTGCTGATGCCGTCGGTAGTCGGTGGAAAGGCGTCGGTGCCTATGCCGATTTTGAGCTTTTTTTCCAACTGCGGTAAC
>JAJBVC010000176.1 GCA_020860025.1 Clostridiales bacterium
TTATTGTCTACTATACTTTTCGTTATAAAAAAATCTTGTCAAGCATTATTTTTATTAAAAAATACACAAAATTCGACAAAAACAAATTGGTATATTTTCGCCTTTTTTTCCTACACTATTTGTATAACATTTACAGCATTTTAAAAATTGTCCTTTGCACGAGGAACGATTATCATCTTTTTCTTAGTTGGGAGTAATCAAAGTGATGATGAAAGGCGTCAGCAAGCAGATTTTAGAAGTTACAAATACCGAAAACGAATACTTTGACAAAATCATTTTTTTCGTAAAAGAGGAACATAAAAGCACCGACCGCAAAAAGCTCCAAAAAGAAGCGGAAGCGGTGGCGGCTGTGACTCAAAAACCGCCGAAGCTTCGTATAAACCGTAAAAAAGTTATCAAAACGGTAATAAGCTGCGCAGCTTTTACAATAATCGGATTTTGTATTTCAATGCTGATTCGTATGGTAATTTAATCAAGTACGGCGAAAACTGAAATAATATTCAAAAACGAAAGGAATAATTTTTATGACAGTACACAAAGCGTTTCGCAACTTTTTTATATTCTTAATAATAATTGGTATAGTATCCGCAGGAGCTCTCGCAGGCGGCGTCACATATGCGTTAGTGTTTCACAGTGACAGTACGTACGTTGCTTCAAGACTCGGCTCAAGCGGAAGCGAGGTTACTCAAATTCAGGAGAAGCTTAAATCGCTCGGCTATTATAACGGCTCAACAGACGGCATTTACGGCACTGCGACACAGCAGGCTGTAAAGGATTTTCAACGAAACTGCGGTTTAACTGCTGACGGAATCTGCGGTGAAAAAACGCTCCTCTACCTCGGTCTCGGAACGAACAGCTCGTCAGGCAGCAATACACAGTATTCAAATGCTGATGTTGAACTGCTTGCAAAAGTAATCAGTGCCGAGGCGAGAGGTGAATCGTACGAGGGTCAGGTGGCGGTAGGCGCAGTCGTGCTTAACAGAGTAAGCCATCCGTCGTTTCCCGATTCAATCAGCGGTGTCGTTTACCAAAACGGCGCATTTTCAGCGGTGAACGATTCAAATTGGTATGAGGACATAACCGATTCGGCAAGGCGTGCGGCAATCGACGCTATTAACGGATGGGATCCGTCGGGCGGCGCAATCTACTACTTTAATGCTTCTAAAACGAGCGACGCATTTATGCACTCAAGAACGGTTGTCAAGGAAATCGGCAACCACAAATTCTGTATTTGATTTCATTAAAAATTAAACGATGTCCCCTGTGACGCAGGGCACAAAGTGCGGGTGTCGCAAAAGAAGAGGGGGTTCTTAGGGTGAGTTGAAACACAAACGTTTGACTCTCCCTAATTTGTTTTCTTTGTTTTGTTTCTTTGTCAATGCAAAAAATAAAATCCGTGCGGCAGCACTATATTGCCTTTTTAAAGACAAAAATCACAGAAATAAAAATTATTTGTTTAAAAATGTAGCTGTTAATGCTATTAGTTCTCTCAGGAGCATTGTTGGCAACTGCGTTAGCTTTGTCGGACTGCTGACAGCGCTCGCTTTCAGTGAGTATTTCTCGCAAATTCTTTTAGCTCTCAGCTGATGATATTCGGACGTTGCAACGGCAATCTCATTCCCTAAATCAAGTTTTTTGATATATTCAAGCGAAAAACGAATATTCTCATCTGTCGAGGTTGACTTGTCCTCTAAAATCAGCCGTGATTGGTTTATGCCACGCCAAGTAAGCATATTTTTCATACATAACGCTTCACTGATATTTTCGTCTTTCCCACGACCGCCGCTCAAAATTGCAACGCAAGAGGGATGCTCCATCAAATACGAAAAGGCGGCGTCAACTCTTTTTTCAAGCGAACGGCTCGGAATATCGCCGTTTACACGACAGCCGAGAACTACAATAACATCAGCCTTGCACGGCTTCGTTTTTCCCTTGCGATAAATCATAAAAAGTAAAAAAATCACGGCAATAAGCAGAGCAATTAAAATATAATAAATCTTACGGCTCGTAAGGTCGCTTACTCTTTGAATCATAAAACCGCCGAGAATATAACAGCATCCTGCAAAAATGCCGACAGCCGTGCCAAGATTGAACACACGCTCAAAAATCGGCACGGCAAATATTACTATAATTACAGCTCCTATAATATAAAGGGTAATCTGCATTATTTTTTCGGCACTATTTTGTCCTTACCGCCCATATACATACGCAAAGCCTGCGGAATTAAAACAGAGCCGTCGGCCTGCAAATTATTTTCAAGAAATGCAATAAGCATTCTCGGCGGAGCAACAACAGTGTTGTTTAGCGTGTGGGCAAGATAGTTGCCGTTCTCTCCTTTAACTCTGATTTTAAGCCGGCGAGCCTGAGCATCTGTCAAATTGGAACAGGAGCCGACCTCGAAATATTTCTGCTGTCTCGGCGACCAAGCCTCAACATCAACGCTCTTAACTTTTAAATCGGCAAGGTCACCCGAACAACATTCAAGCGTGCGAACCGGAATATCAAGACTTCTAAACAAGTCCACAGTATTCTGCCACAATTTGTCAAACCACATTTTTGACTCATCAGGCTTGCAGACAACTACCATTTCCTGCTTTTCAAATTGGTGAATACGATAAACTCCACGTTCTTCAATGCCGTGAGCGCCTTTTTCCTTACGAAAGCACGGAGAATATGATGTGAGCGTTTTGGGAAGCTCGCTTTCAGGCGTAATAGTGTCAATAAATTTGCCTATCATAGAATGTTCTGACGTGCCGATAAGATAAAGGTCTTCGCCCTCGATTTTGTACATCATAGCGTCCATTTCCTCAAAGCTCATAACGCCTGTTACTACGTTGGAACGAATCATAAACGGCGGAACAACATACGTAAATCCACGGTCAATCATAAAATCTCTTGCGTAACTGATTACTGCGCTGTGAAGCCTTGCTATGTCGCCCATCAGATAGTAAAATCCGTTGCCGGCAACCTTACCGGCGGACTCAAGGTCAATGCCGTCAAAGCTCTCCATAATATCGGTATGATACGGAATTTCATAATCGGGAACAATCGGTTCGCCGTAACGCTGAACTTCGACATTTTCGCTGTCGTCCTTGCCGATAGGCACGCTCTCATCAATAATATTCGGTATTGACATCATAATTGATGTTACTTTTTCGTTAAGCTCTTTTTCCTTTACGGCAAGCTCCTCAAGCTCCTTTGCCTGAGCCGAAACCTCTTCACGAAGAGCCATACCCTCATCCTTTTTGCCCTGTGACATAAGCACGCCGATTTGCTTTGAAAGCTTGTTTCTGTTTGCACGAAGCTCATCAGCCTTTGCAATAGCGCTGCGCCTTTCCTCGTCAAGCTCTATAACCTCGTCAACAAGAGGCAGCTTCTTATCCTGGAACTTCTTTTTTATATTTTCTTTTACAATATCGGGATTTTCCCTTACAAATTTAATATCAAGCATTTTTTATTCTCCTAACTTATTCGCAATTTCCTTTAATTCCTCGTCAGAGTAGAACTCTATTTCAAGTGTGCCCTTACCTCTGCCGTTATATACCTTTACACGTCTGCCGAGTACTTCTGTCAGCGACAGCTCAACCTCGTCGTAAAAAGCGTTGCGCCTTTTGCTCTTTGAGCGTGAAGACGTAGTTTTTCTATCAGCCATTTTTGCAAGACGTTCAACGTCACGAACCGTCAGTTTGTTTCTGATTATAGTTTGTGCCGCTTCGCAAATCATAGCGTCATCCTCAAAAGCAAGAAGCGCACGAGCGTGACCTGCCGAAATAACGCCCTGACGTGTCATGTCACGCACCTCGGGCGGAAGCTTCAAAAGACGAAGCGAATTTGCTATAGCAGGTCTTGACTTGCCAACTGAAACAGCAACATCCTCCTGCGTAAATCCACAGCGGTCGATGAGCGCCTGCAAGCCTTCAGCTTCTTCAATTGGGTTTAAATCCTCTCTTTGGAGATTTTCTATAATTGCAATCTCCATAGTTTCAACGTCTGAAAGCTCCTTTACAACGACGGGAACTTCCTTTAAACCTGCCATTTTGGCTGCTCTCCAGCGACGTTCACCGGCAACAAGCTGATAACCGCCGGTAGCAAGAGGACGGACGAGAAGCGGCTGTAATACACCGTGCTGTGTTATACTGTCTGCCAACTCCTGAAGCGAGCCTTCATCAAATGTTTTTCTCGGCTGTTCCTTATTAGGTGTGATTTCGTTAAGCGGCAGCGTATTTGTTGCCATCATATTGTCCACGGAATTCTCAAGCATTAGAGCGCTCAATCCTTTTCCGAGGACGGATTGTTTCCTTGCCATACACTTCTCCTTTCAACTGTTACATCACTGCTTTTTTAAAAACTCATCTGTCAGTTTTTTGTATGCAAAACTTGGTTTAGAATATTTTTCATAATATATAACAGGCTCGCCGTAGCTTGGCGCTTCCGCTAATTTAACACTTCTCGGTATCATAGTTTTGTATGTCTTACCGGGAAAATACTTGTCAACCTCTTCAATAACCTGCTGATTAAGCTTTAATCGGCTGTCGTACATAGTAAAAACTACGCCCTCAAGCTCAAGATGCTCGTTATAATGCTGTTTTACCGTTCTTACTGTTCCCAAAAGCTGACTCAAACCCTCAAGCGCATAATATTCGCACTGGAGCGGAACAATCAGTGTGTCCGAAGCCGTCAAAGCATTAAGACTTAACAATCCCAAGCTTGGCGGACAGTCAATTATTATGTAGTCAAACTCCATAACAAGAGGAACTAACGCTTTTTTTAGGACTTTAAAACGGTTTTCATTTTCGGCAAGCTCAAGTTCGGCACCTGCAAGATTCATATCGGCAGGCAAAATTGACAGATTCGCAAACTTAGTCTGAATTAAAACGTCGCTCGCAGGTATGTCATTAATCAGCATATCGTATGTTGACGCCTGTAAATCCGTCTTATCAACACCAACGCCGCTCGTCGAATTACCCTGAGGGTCAACGTCAACAAGCAGAGTTTTTTTGCCTTTTTTTCCGAGAGAGGCGGAAAAGTTTACACACGTTGTGGTTTTGCCCACGCCGCCTTTTTGGTTAAATATCGCTACAACTTTACCCATAAGATATAATTTGCCTTTCCGACTGCAATATTAGTAATTCACACTCAAATGCAGCCTTGAAATACATTATACTACATAAAAGCAGTCAGAGCAAGAGGTTTCACGTGAAACAATAATATTTTTTAAATCAGCAAATGCAATCAAGTGTCTTGTGTTTCACGTGAAACTTTCTTTAATTGTTAATCAAACCAGCCATATTTGATAAAAATAAAGCTATTCGGTAAAATTATCCGTAAACGCAGAAAAAACGAGCTTTCGCCCGTTTTTTTCACGTGATGAAAAGAGGAGAATATGTTAAAACGGTTTCCCGTTTTAAGCGGATTTAATGCACTTTTGTGCCTCTTTGGGTATTCTGACCCTGAATTCTATATAATCGTCAGTTTCTGTTTTGTCCGATTTAGCGTCAATTCCCGCTTCCTGCATAGTTGCAATCGCTTTATTGACCGTATTTACAAAAATTCTGACGTCTTTAAATATTTTAACTACATTACCCTTATGCTTAACCGTTTTATCGGTAAGCTTTTGAATAAAAGCCTCGGTCTGTTCTACGTTTAACCCACGATCTTTTATTGCGTTTAGGGTTGTCCACATATCTTTCTGATTTTCAAGCGACAAAAGCGCTCTTGCGTGACGTTCGGTCAAACCTTCCTTTTCAATAAAATACCTGACATCGACAGGAAGCCGCAGTAATCTGAGCTTATTCGACAGTGCCGACTGGCTTTTACCGAGCTTTTTGGCTATTTCCTGTTGGGTCAGTCCGAAATGATTCATAAGCTGACCGATTGTCTGCGCCTCTTCAAAGAAAGCCAAGTCACTTCTCTGTATATTCTCAAGGATTGAATAAACGGCACTTGATTCGTAATCGCAGTCAACGACAATACAGGGGACAGTTTGAAGATTTGCGAGAATTGAAGCTCGAAGACGACGCTCGCCGGCAACTATTTCATAATAATCGCTGTTATTTATCCGTCTGCACAGAAGCGGCTGAAGCACGCCGTTTTCTTTTATTGAATCAGCGAGGGACAGCATCTCCTCACTTTTAAACTGCTTTCGTGGCTGATAAGGGTTTGGCAGCAGTTTTTCCGTAGGTATTTGAACAATTTGTTCCATCACTCTCCCTCCTTGATTACACTATACCACAGTGTTTCAAAAAAATAAAGGATTTCTCGTCGTGAGAAATCCTTTTTATTCGACCTATATTCACATAATTACAGAGGCTTGGTTGCGATTTTCTTTGTCTTACGTGGGTATTTTGTCGGAGTTTGCGATATTTTTCTTATAATAATTATTGACCGCTTGTCGCCGCCGGGCAGAGTATACTCGGCAGTCTTTACAACCTCACCGCCTAAAACATCAACAGCCTTTTTGCGTCGTCAAGCTCTTTCATACCGTTAGCGCCTTTCATTGAAATAAACAGTCCGCCGACTTTAACGAGTGGCAGGCAGTATTCACAAAGCTCGTTAAGAGGGGCAACAGCTCTTGCAGTTGCATAATCGTACTTTTCTCTGAAATCGGAATCCTTGCCCAATTCCTCGGCACGGTCGTGACGTGTCTCGCCGACAAGACCTATCTGCCTTAAAACATCCTTTATAAAGCCGAGCTTTTTCTTAACGCTGTCAACGAAAGTCACATTAAGGTCGGGATTGGCAATCAAAAGCGGTATGCCGGGAAATCCTGCGCCCGAACCGACGTCAACCAGCTTACTGTTTTCAGTGAAACTAACGAACTTCGTTATGTAAAGACAGTCGATAAAATGCTTGATAACAATTTCATCGGGGTCTGTAATCGCCGTCAGATTGACATGGTCGTTCCAGCGAACCAGTCTTTCGGCATACGTATCAAAACGGTCTAAGCCGTAATTGCCCAAATCAACGCCGATATATTCGGCACTACGGCTGAGTAATTCGTAATCTATCATAAACTGCAAGCCTCTTTCTGTATTTTTATAACAACCACTCACCGAAACATACATAGTTATCGGTAAAAAGAAAATCGTAATTTTGAGTTTTAATCCTTTAGCGTTTGCAAAATAATATTGAGCGCCGCTACGTCAGCGGGATTTACACCGCTGATTCTTCCTGCCTGACCTAAATTTTCGGGTCTGATTTTCGATAGCTTTTCGACAGCCTCAAGGCGAAGCCCTCTGAGCTTTGTATAATCAATGTCGTCAGGAATTTTTTTACGTTCAAGCCTTCGCATTTCTTTAATCTGCTGTTCCTGGCGCTGAATATAGCCCTCATACTTCACAGCAATTTCAACCTGCTCAAAAATCTCCCTCGGCAAATCGGGGCGGTCGTCGTCAACAGGCGTCAGCACATCATAAGTAACCTGCGGTCTGCGTAAAAGCTCAATCATTTTACATCCACGTTCAAGAGGGGAAGTACCGCAGTCTGTCAAAATCCGCTGCAGTGTATCGCTTAAGGGAATAGATTTATTTGTAATTCTCTCTGTTTCCTTTTTGATACAATTCTCCTTATATAAAAATTTATCATATCTTGAGCGAGAAATCAAGCCGATTTTATAACCAATCGGCGTAAGTCTTGTATCGGCATTGTCCTGACGCAGCACCAAACGGTATTCGCTACGGCTTGTCATCATACGATACGGGTCGGAACACCCTTTCGTTACAAGGTCGTCAATCAGTGTTCCGATATAAGAACCGCCACGGTCAAGTACCAACGGCTCCTTGCCCAAAACATTGCAGGCGGCGTTAATTCCGGCAACAAGACCCTGCGCCGCCGCTTCCTCGTAACCGCTTGAGCCGTTAAACTGACCGGCGCCGAATAGATTAGGTATATCGTTAAATTCAAGCGTAGCCTTCAGCGCAGTCGGGTCAACGCAGTCATATTCAATAGCGTAAGCCGTCCTCATAACCTGTGCGTTTTCAAGTCCAGGAATAGTATGAATAAATGCAAGCTGAACATCCTCGGGAAGTGATGAGGAAAGACCCTGTAAATACATCTCCTCGGTTTCAAGTCCGCACGGCTCTATGAAAAGCTGATGCCTTTTTTTATCCGAAAAACGAACAATTTTATCCTCAAAGCTCGGGCAGTACCTCGGCCCTTTGCCCTCAATTTTACCCGAATACATAGGACTGCGGTGGAGATTGTCGAGTATAATCTGCTTTGTGTCGTCATTTGTGTACGTAATATGACAGCAGACCTTATTTTCAGGCGGATTTTCAGTTTCAAAGCTGAAAGCGACAGTATGTTCATCGCCAGGCTGTTGTTCAAGATTTGTAAAATCAATGCTCCTGCGGTTTACTCTCGGCGGAGTTCCCGTCTTAAACCTGCGAAGTGGAATGTTAAGCTTTTTAAGCGACTCGGCAAGCTTAGTGGCAGGGAACATACCGTCAGGCCCGCTTTCGTACGAAACATCGCCGATATAAACTCGACCGCCCAAAAAAGTACCCGTCGCAATAATAACGCATTTCGCCGTGAAAATCGCTTCAAGCTTTGTTTTCAGCTGAAACATACCATTGTCAAGTCTGACAATATCAACAATTTCGCCCTGTCGAAGGTCAAGATTTTCCTGAAGCTCAAGAGTATGCTTCATACCTCCGGCATATGCACGCCTGTCAATCTGTGCTCTGAGCGAATGAACTGCGGGCCCTTTTCCGAGATTAAGCATTCTTGACTGGATTGAATATTTATCGGCAGCCTTGCCCATTTCACCGCCGAGGGCGTCAATCTCCCTTACAAGATGCCCCTTGGAAGTACCGCCGATTGATGGATTACAGGGCATATTTCCTACCCAGTCCATATTTATCGTAAAAACCGCAGTCCTGCACCCAAGACGAGCGGCGGCAAGACACGCTTCAATACCGGCGTGACCCGCTCCAATAACTATTACATCGTATTCCTGTGCAAAATATTCCATCGAAATTCCTTATTTTCCCACGCAAAATCTGCTGAAAATGTTGTTTACAACCTCCTCGGTTGCTTTTTTGCCCGTAAGCGTCAGCAAGTCGTCAACTGCGCTGTCAATCATCACGTTTAAAGCGTCAAACGTAACACCCGATTTTGCATCGTCAAGAGCGTGATTTATACTGTTTAAAGCGTTTTGAACGCACTGCTTTTGCCTTGCGTTTGCGAGAATAGGCTGCGTCGAATCAAAATCGCTGACACCCAAAACCGACTTAATGGCCGGTTCAAGTTCATCAGAGCCTTGCTGATTTTTAGCGGAAATAAAAATATATTTGTCAAAGCTATTTGATATTTTGTCAATATCAAGCTTACATTCAAGGTCGTTTTTATTTATAACAGCCACGGCACGCTTGCCACGGCACGCATTTATCATCATTTCGTCATCGCCGTTAAGAGGTGACGAACCATCAAACACAGCAAGAATTAAAGCGGAGCTTTCAAGCCTGTCAATAGCTTTTTTTATTCCGATAGCTTCAACAACGTCATCGCTTTTTCTAAGTCCTGCGGTATCAGACAGGTGAAGAACGAGACTGCCGAGGCGAACAGTATCCTCAACAATATCACGGGTCGTTCCCTCAATTTGAGTGACAATGCTTTTTTCTCTTCCGACAAGCATATTCATAAGCGTACTTTTTCCGACGTTTGTGCGCCCTGCTATAACAGTATCAACGCCCTCAAGCATTACTCTGCCACTGTCGTAATTTTCAATAAGAGAGGAGAGGTCGGCACTCGCATTTTCAAGAGTGCTTACAAGATTTTCGGCGCTCAGCTCCTCAATATCCTCATCCGGATAGTCAACCCAAGCAGCCATTGAAGCGCTGCATTCAATCAGCGACTGTAAAACGAGTGAAATTTTATTGCTCAAAGAGCCTTGAAGCAATTGGTAGGAAGCCCTTGCCGACTCCTGCCCCTGAGCGGAAATCAAATCGGCGACAGCCTCAGCCTGTGTTAAATCAAGCTTGCCGTTTAAAAACGCACGCTTTGTAAATTCTCCCGCCTCGGCAGGAAAAGCACCGCTTTTTAATACGACGTTCAAGGTTTTTTCAACAATAAAAAGTCCGCCGTGAACCGAAAGCTCCACGACATTTTCGCCCGTATAGCTTTTAGGCGCACGAAAAACGAGCGCAATAGCATTGTCAAACTCCTCTCCGTCTGAAACAACGCTTCCGTACTTTGCACGATAGCCGGCTAAATCGGAAAGGGAAGTGCCGTCGGCACAGCGAAAAACTCTGTCGGCAACCGTTATTGCTTCGTCGCCACTGATACGTATTACACCTATGCCCGATACGCTGCTGCCTGTCGCAACAGCGGCAATAGTCTTTTCCACAGCACTCATCCTTTCTGAATTTCTGCGCTTAAAAAGTCAAAAAATGCCGAGGGGTCAAACGCTCTCGGCATTTTGTTTTGTCGTATTATCAGATAAACTGAATATTACAGAGTCAAAGATGGTAAATATTCACCATTCTGATATTCGAGCGTGATTAGTCCTTGTTGACCTCGATTTTGCCGAACTTAGGTAAATCCGCACGGTCAACCTTCTTTTCACGATTTGGGTCAACTTGTGGTTCATAACTGCTGTTTTGACGTGGCGGACGGCTGTTTCTTCTGTTGCCGCCACGGTTATAACCATAATTATTATTATACGGTCTTGAACCGCCCTCAAGCTCAATAACAACACGTCTGTCAATTCCGCTGCCGACTGAACGAGAGGTGACTCCTTCAATTTCCTGAACGGCTGTATGAATAATTCTTCTCTCATACGGATTCATAGGCTCAAACGTATAGCGTCTTCTTGTTCTTAAAACAAAATTTGCATTCTTTTGAGCAAGAGCTATGAGCGTTTCCTGACGCTTTGCACGGTAATCGCCTACATTGAGCGATACTCTGACGTATTTTTGAGATTTGTTTTTTATAGCAAGACCTGTTAAAAACTGAAGCGCATCAAGCGTTTCGCCACGACGGCCGATAATAATGCCGTAATCGTCACATTCTACGTTCATAACGAGTACGTTGTCCTCAATCTTAGCCGTAACATTTACGTCTTCTACCTTAAGTCCGCTGATCATAGACTTCAAATATTCGCAAGCGTAATTAAGGTCAATGTCCTCCTCTGTAATAACAGGGAATTTGCTTTCGGATTTTTCGTCACTGTCGTGTTTTTCCGAATATTTTTCGGTTTTGTCGTACTTATTATTTTTATCAGAATATTTTTCAGACTTGTCGTATTTATTATATTTGTTATTTTTTTCAGGTCTGTCGTTTTTTTCTGAAACGGCTGTCTGTTTTTCAGCCTTTGTCGGTCTTTGGGTCTGCTGATTATCTTTTGCGGCGATGTTGTTTTTGGCAGGCTTTTTTGACTGAGAGGCAGCTTTTTTCTTTTGCTGCGGCTTTCTTTCTCTCTTGCCGTCGTCATAGCTTGCCTTGACCTGTGCGTCAGATCCGCCAAACAGACCGAGTACCTTTTTCTTCGGCATCTGTACAACTTCGATTTTAACATCGGCTGTCAGCGGAGCGTTAAGCCCTGTTTTTGCAGCGAGAGTTGCCTCATCGATAGTTTTACCGGTACCGATAAACTCCTTTACCATATTATCCTCCGATAATCTTTTAGTATGCCGAACCACTTTTGGCATACATTATAATTATATTTTTATAATTCTGTTTTCAATTTAAAAATGTGCATTATATCGTTTAGGTTTTTGCACGTTAATTATTTTATTTTCTTGATATTTTCTTCTCTCGAACGGCGTTCGATAGTATTGTTAATCATAAGCTGCGCCTGCGTTTTCCTTGGCGGATACTGCTTAAACGTATAAAACTGCTGAAGTATTGCAACTAAATTTGAAATAATCCAGTAAAAGCCTACCGCCGCAGTTACCCTGAACGAGATGTAAAAACTGAAGAACGGCATAATAAGCATCATTATAAGCATTGATGACTGCTGCTGTGCCGCCGCAGGATTATTTTTCCTTTGAATAAGCGTTGAAACAACACTTGAAAGCAGTGATGTAACAAGACACAAAATCGGAATAATTACGATAATTCCGTCCTTCCAGTGCGGAACGGCGGTCATATCAAGCCCGAATAGCGTCATACTGTCACGATATGCAACAATGGTATCGCAGTTTGCGGTTGTAAATATATCGGGAAACTGTGCCATTAAAGTTTCCTTATAAGCGTCAAAATTTTCCAGAATATTCAACTGAAAATACGTTATACTCGCACTGTCGTCGCCGATAAGATTTTGATAAATCGGAAGAATAACGTCATAAATCTCGCCCGATTGGTCAACAACTGCGCTGATACCAAGCACGTAGGAAATAGGGTAGTAGATAATTCCGATAATACCCATCAAGAATATCATCTGAAACAGCATTGGCCCGCAGCCCATCTGCATTGGGTTATGACCCTCTCTTGCATAAAGATCCTGCATTTCCTGATTAAGCTTGTTTCTATCTTTTGGGTCGGGATATTTCTTTTGAATTTTCTGAATTTTTGGCTGCAACCTTGTAGTACGAGCCATGGTCTTTTGCTGATGTATGTTAATCGGCAGCAGCATAAGTCGAGTCGCAATGGTGAAAATTATAATCGCTATAAAATATTGATTGTTCAGCACGTCCATAAGGAAACTCATAACTACGCCGAACAGCCAATACAACGGTTTAAAAATACCAATACCGTTACTGACAGAAGTTGCAAGTAAAATACTGTTCATCATTTGTCCTCTTTAGTTTTCTTTGGGGGAACAGGATCCCAACCGCCCTTAAACAGCGGGTTGCACCTTAAAATTCGCCGAACCGCCAAAAGACAGCCCTTAAATACGCCGTGTATCTCTATCGCTTCGATAGCGTACTGCGAGCAAGTCGGCACATATCTGCAGCACCCATGTGCAAATCTTGGGCTTATTGTTGTTTGGTATGTGCGAATTAAAAATATTATAAACGATTTCAATTTATAACTCCAAGCTTTTTAAGCTGTGCTTTCATCTGCACATTAACCGCTTGCATTTTAACCTCTGTCGTACGGGTTCTGGCAACAAAAACTATGTCCCATCCTGCGCCTACGCTCTCCTCAAGAGCCGAATACGCCGCTCTTATAACACGGCGTGCCCTGTTACGCTTTACGGCGTTGCCTATTTTTTTACTGCTTGCAATGCCGATACGTATTTCTTTTGTATGATTTTTCATAGCGTAGGTAACAAGGCAGGAATCGGCAACGCTTTTGCCCCTGTAATACAAGCGCCGAAAATCCTTGTTCTCTTTTAAGGTTTTGCTTTTCACCTAATCACTCCCAATCGGTAATTAGTAAGAAAGCTTCTTTCTGCCCTTTGCACGGCGGCGGGCAAGTACCTTTCTTCCGTTTCTTGTTGACATTCTCTTCCTAAAACCATGCTCCATTTTAGCGTGTCTTTTCTTAGGCTGGAAAGTTCTTTTCATTCTCTTTTCACTCCATTCTGAGGGTCAAACTCGTCTTAATCCTCGTAATCTCTGTACGGTATAGTACAGGTGTTCGTATGAACAAAATCATACTTCAGACTGTCGATAAAGCAGCCATAACCACGCTCAATCATAAGTGTGGCAGATTATTTTTTAGCCTTTGTATTTTACAAATATTTAGATTATATCTACCAATAACTATTCTAAAAGCGTCAGGGCATCGAGCCCATCCGCTTTTGAGCGTTTTAAACCTTTTGCTCGGGGGCGGTACAATCGTACAACTCCCCTCCCAAAATGCTTAATTCTGACTACTTTCTCAACATCTGCCGGCGTGTAGAAATCTGTAATTTAACTTTTTCTACACGCTGACTTGTTATTTTATTGCCGAATTTCCGTTTGGAAACAGAAATCCACAATATCGTTCAATATTATATAT
>JAJBVC010000170.1 GCA_020860025.1 Clostridiales bacterium
AGGAAAAAGAGCTTTTACCAATCTTTTTAAATTTATTTTACCGCTTATTCTGCTCGTTGCGGTATTCAATACGCTTTTTGCCGACTACGGCGAAACTGTTATGTTTTCAATTTTAAATAAAAGCATCAAACTTGAACCGTTATTTTACGGAATATGCCAGGGAGTTATGCTTACATCAATAATTCTTTGGTTTTCGGCTTACACGCAGGTTGTAACGTCTGAAAGATTTTTGAGCATTTTCGGCAGGATTGCACCGAGTTGCGCTATGGTATTTTCTCTCGTTCTGTCCTTTTTGCCGAGACTTAGAAAAAATGCCGAGGAAATTTCCGACGCACGTAAAAATATTGACGACGGCAACGGAAAATTAAAGCACGCTATGGCTGATTTTTCCGCACTTATTTCAATAACACTTGAGGATAGCATTGAAGTTTCCAACTCAATGATGGCAAGAGGTTATAATAAAAACAGAAAGCCGTATTCAAAATATCGTTTTAAAGCAAAAGACGGTATAATCTTAACGCTTCAAAGCGTCGGCACAGCCATTGTAATTATTATTAAAGTTATGGGTAAGGTACAGTTTATATTTGAGCCTGCCATTATAAATTACGAATGCAGTATAACTGCGGTTATTTTATTTGCTTTTCTTGCAATAACGCCGACTGCGATAGATTTAACGGAGGATTTGAAATGGTTTTATTTGAAACAAAAGGCTTAACTTTTTCTTATCCTCACAGCGAAAAAACAGCTCTTGATAATATAAATCTCAAAGTTAATAAAGGCGAATTTGTACTGCTTATGGGAGAAAGCGGTAGCGGTAAATCAACGCTTCTGCGCATTTTAAAGCCTGAACTCGCACCTTATGGAAAAAAAAGCGGCGACGTTATTTTCAGCGGTAACTCAATAGGCTTCGTTGAGCAAAATCCCCAAACAAGCTTTGTCAGCGAAAATGTACGAGGCGAACTGGCGTTTGCACTTGAAAATGCTAAAATAAGTTCTGACAAAATTGCCGTTAAAATAGGTGAAATTTCATCGTTTTTTAACATAGCGGACAAGCTTGATGAAAAAACGGCGAATCTTTCAGGCGGTGAACGTGCTGTAGTTTCGGTTGCAAGCGCTATGATAAATGACGCAGATACGCTGATTTTAGACGAACCATTTTCTCAGCTCGATTATAAGTCAACAATGCAGCTTTGCAGTCTTTTAAAACGTATTAACGAAGAACTTGGTGTTACTGTTATTTTAGCATCACATTCGTCACAGGAGGTCATTGATTATTCAGACAGAATTGTTATACTCCAAAACGGAGAAATCATTTGTAACGACACTCCTAAAAACGCAGTAAAAAACAGTAACATTTTAGAGTTCTTCCCCATTTCGGCTCAGCTTTTTGATGAACGTCCGCTGACTGTTAAGGATGCTCTTCCCTATGCTAAAAAGCTAAAAGAAAAGCCATATATAAAATTTGAAGCAACAGATGCTGCGGTAACTGTTAAAAATCTTTATTTTGCTTATGAAAAAAAATCACCGGATATTCTTGACGGACTTAATTTTACTGCTTACAAAGGTAAAATCAACGCAGTTATCGGCGCAAACGGCAGCGGTAAAACAACGCTTTTAAAGGTTATTGCCGGCATAAAAAGGCAGTACAGCGGTAAGATAAAGCTGACAGGCAAGGCTTTATATCTTCCGCAGGATGTCCGATTTTTATTTACAAAAGATTCTCTTTCTCAGGAGATAAAAACGGACACTGCAAAAAAACTCGGTATTGACGACTGCCTGATGCAAAATCCTCTTGATTTAAGCGCAGGTCAAATGCAGCGGCTCGGACTTGGCATTTTACTTGAACAAAACGGCGATATTTTTCTTCTTGACGAGCCAAGCAAGGGACTTGACTTTAACGCAAAAAAAGAGCTTGGTGCAATACTCAAACAGCTTTGCAGTGAAAATAAAACGGTCATAATCGTTTCGCACGACCTTGACTTTATAGGTGATATTGCCGACACGGTTTCTTTTCTCAGCGACGGCAATATTACAATGAGCGGAGAACGCAGAGATGTTCTTTCGTCGCTTAACTTTTTTACAACGCAAATCAGAAGAATCACAAATAATGTTTTGCCGTTAGCTGTTTCAACGGAGGACATACTGTGAATATAAGAAAAAACTTTCCTGTTTCAATATTTGTTTTTATCGCTGTTTTACTGTCGCTCGTTTTAACAGTAGTATGGCAAATATTTGCATCTGATAAAAATTACTATATCATATGCGTTATTATGCTGATTTTATCAATGCTTCCCTTTTTCACTTCGTTTGAAAGGTCAAATAATTCAGCAAGAGAAATAACGCTGATTGCAAGTCTTGTTGCTTTGGCGGTAATAAGCAGAGCGGTTTTTTATATGATACCGCAGGTCAAGCCGATTGCAGCGGTTATTGCGGTGAGCGGTGCGAGCCTTGGCGCAAAAAGAGGCTATTTAATCGGAACATTTTCGGCTTTTATATCGAACTTCATTTTCGGTCAGGGAATCTGGACTCCTTTTCAAATGGTCGGAATGGGTCTTGTGGGGCTGATTTGCGGACTGATTTTTTACAATAAAAAAGTAAACCGAATCGCTCTGACGGCAGTCGGCTTTATAACTGTTTTTATTGTTTACGGAATTACGGTTGATACAAGCTCCGTACTGATAATGGCAACTGATTATAATTTAAAATCTGTGCTTGCCGTGTATATTGCGGGTATTCCTTATAATCTCGTTTTTGGAATTTCAACAGGCGTATTTCTTTTTATATTCGGTCTGCCTTTTATGAAAAAAATCAACAGAATTAACGAAAAATACGGTATTTGCATACCGCAGACGGAGGACAATTATGGATAATGAAATTATTAATAAGCTGTCAAAATTTGCATTTATTTCATCGCTTATTGGTGCTGTTACGCTCGGCATTTGCCCTGCTTTTGGAATAATGGGAATTGTAATCGGCATTGTTTTTAAAATAAAAAAAGTTGAATTAAACTATGAAAATAAGCATAAAATTCTCCAAGCTGAAGTGCTTGGAATACTCTCGTTGGCTTTATTTGTTGCCGATATTGTTCTTCTTCTGATATTTGTCGCAAAATAAACGATTGTAGATTCTTACATAAAAAGAGGACTGTTTTTTGAAATGAAACAGTCCTCTTTGTTGTTTTACAATTTATTTGCAATAAAAAATAATCTTGGAAAGCGGAAAATAATTTCGCCGTTTTTCTGAGTCGGGCAGATTTTCTTAATGCCCTCAAGCACATCCTTTTCAAATTCAATCTTTTCATCATCTTTTAAAATATCAAGATATGGCTTGAGTCCTGTCGCCCTATACCAATCAACAATACTTTGATGCGACGGCATACGATGAAAATACATAGTTTCCCAAATATAAAAATCATCTGTCAAATCTGAAAGAATGTCAAAATATTCCTCCGAAAGAAGCGTATTCTTATCTATATCGGTTGAAATTTGATTTAATTTACGATTCCATTTATCGCTTTTTGATACGGCGGAAAAGACTTTTTTGACAGGCTGTTTTCGAGATAACGGAACCTGAACAGCCATAGAACCGCCTGACTTTAAAATATTAAACATATTTTTTAAAAGCTTTTGGTGATTCGGTATCCACTGAATACAGGCGTTTGAAAAAACAATATCAAACTTATCAATAATTAAATCGAAATCACGTGAAGCGTCAAACAATTTAAAATCAATATCGGGGTACTCGCTTTCAGCCTTTTCAATCATATTAACAGAGTTGTCAACACCTATAATATAAGCGTTTGGGTATCTGTTTTTTAAAGCGTTTGTACTGTTGCCAGGGCCACATCCAATGTCGATAATTTTCTTTGGATTTTCGCACGTAATTCTGTTAATCAAATCAACAGACGGCTGAGTTCTTTCTTTTTTAAATTTTAAATAAAGTTCTGAATTCCAGTCATTCATAAACGTGCACCTGACTTATCAAAGAAGAGAAGCTACAGTATCGCCCATTTGAGATGTTGTTACGGTATCAAGACCGTCCTGTGCAATATCAGGCGTTCTTACCTTTGTCAGAGCAACATCAACAGCATTCTCAATAGCGTTTGCAGCCTCACTTTCACTGAGTGAATAACGAAGCATCATAGCACCGGAAAGAATAGTCGCAAGCGGATTTGCTTTACCCTGACCTGCAATATCGGGAGCAGAGCCGTGAATAGGCTCATAAAGTCCAAAAGTGCCCTCGGCAAGCGACGCTGAAGCAAGCATACCTATCGAACCCGAAATCATTGAAGCCTCATCAGACAAAATATCACCGAAAATATTTGACGTTACAATAGTGTCAAACTGATTTGGATTGCGAACAAGCTGCATTGCACAGTTGTCAACATACATATATGATACTTCAACCTCAGGATAATCAGTGCTTACCTCTTTCATTACTTTTCTCCAAAGCTTTGAAGAATCAAGAACGTTTGCCTTATCAACACAGGTCAGTTTTTTACTTCTCTTCATAGCATAATCAAAGCCCGCCTTAACAATCCTCTTTATTTCGGGATAAGTGTAGCGTTCTGTATCATATGCGCCGACAACGCCGTTTTCCTCATAAGTGCCACGGTCGCCGAAATATATACCACCTGTAAGCTCACGAACAATAAGTATATCAAGTGAATCGCCTATAATTTCCTCTTTAAGCGGTGACGCAGACTTCAGCGGTGCAAATATCTTCGCAGGACGAAGATTTGCAAAAAGACCAAGTGACTCACGAATAGCAAGAAGTCCCTTTTCAGGTCTGATTTCACTTGGAAGGTTATCCCATTTAGGCCCACCTACCGAGCCTAAAAGAACAGCGTCGCTTGCTTTACAGGCGATTTCTGTTTCCTTCGGAAACGGCACTCCCGTTTCATCAATGGCACTGCCACCCAAAAGCTGATAATTATAATCAAGCGAAAAGCCAAACTTTTCTCCTGCCTTATCAAGCACCTTTATACATTCGTCAACGATTTCCGGGCCAATGCCGTCACCCTTTAATACAGTAATTTTATAATTATTCATGTCTTTAACTCCTAACAAAAATCAAAAGCTTTATCATTTTAATTAGCAAACGCTTTCAGCTTTAAATTTAATCAGCAAACATCAAATATACCAGGCATTGTGTCATCACGCATTGTATCGTCCTGGTCACGGTTAATTGCGCAAATAATACCTTTCATTGAAGCGTAGCTGATATTGTGGCTGACGCCGATACCGAACACGTCATCGCCGCTTGGATTTTTCAAATGAATATAACTTATCGCTTTGGAATCACTGCCAACGGAAATTGCGTGCTCACTATAATCAACAAATTCATAATTCTTAATTCCTATAGCCTGAATAGCAGAGAAAAATGCATCTATAGGCCCGCTTCCGACACCGTCAATTTTAACGGGAGTATTGTCCTTATATTTGATTTCACCTGTAAAATGAACTGTAGTCATATAGTCGGATTCATTTTTTTCTTCGCTTATTTTATAGTTCATAAGCCTATAAGGGCCGCATACGTTTCTGTATTCCTTTTGGAACAAATCGAATACTTCCGAGCTTAAAAGCTCTTTTCCCTTAGCGTCACACGCTTTTTGAACAACGGCACCAAATTCGGGGTGCATTGCTTTTGGCATTTTTATTCCGTACTCATTTGAAAGAATATATGCCGTTCCGCCCTTACCGCTTTGAGAGTTTATACGGATAATCGGCTCATATTCTCTGCCGACATCGGCAGGGTCAATAGGAAGATACGGAACTTCCCACATATCTGTGCCGCTTTCGTCCATATATATTTTGCCCTTATTTATAGCATCCTGGTGTGAACCTGAAAATGCCGTAAATACAAGCTCTCCTGCATACGGATGACGTGGCGGAACCTTCATTCTTGTGGTTCTTTCATAAACTTCTTTAACTTTATTTATATCGCTGAAATCAAGTTTGGGATCAACACCTTGAGTCCACATATTGAGAGCGAGCGTTACAATATCAACATTGCCTGTTCTTTCGCCATTTCCGAAAAGCGTACCCTCTATTCTGTCGGCGCCGGCAAGCAGTGCAAGCTCAGCGGCAGCTACACCTGTTCCACGGTCATTATGAGGATGAAGTGAAATTATTGCAGCATCACGATTAGGCAAATGACGGCAGAAATATTCAATTTGGTCGGCATAACCGTTTGGAGTTGAACCTTCAACGGTTGACGGAAGATTAAGAATAATCGGATTATCCTTTGTTATATGAAGTTCTTCCATAACCTGACGACAAATTTCAACGGCATTATCCATTTCGGTTCCCGTAAAGCTCTCGGGGCTGTACTCATAACGAATATTAGTTTCAGGATTTGTTTTCTTCTGCTCCTCGGTCAGTTCATATATAAGCTTTGCGCCCTTAACGGCAATGTCTATAACGCCCTGCATATCGGTCTTAAAAACGACCTTGCGCTGAAGAGTTGACGTTGAATTATAAAAATGAACAATAACATTTTTAGCGCCCTTTATTGCATCAAAAGTCTTTTTTATGAGATGAGGTCTTGCCTGAACAAGCACCTGAATCGTAACGTCATCGGGAACATAACCGCCGTCAATGAGCGTACGCAGAATTTCATATTCGGTTTCGCTCGCTGACGGAAAGCCAACCTCAATTTCTTTAAAGCCGATATTTACAAGTGTGGTAAAAAGCTCTAATTTTTCCTGAAGATTCATCGGGTCAACCAAAGCCTGGTTGCCGTCACGCAAATCGACAGAACACCATACAGGTGCTTTTGTTATAGTTTTGTTTGGCCAAGTACGATCGGGTATATCAATCGGTTTAAAGCCAACATACTTTTCGTATCCCTTTTTCATAAATAAAATCTCCTTTCACATTTGTGCAAGAGCAAAAAAATAAACCCCTACACATATAGTATAGGGGCGTAATATTTACGCGGTACCACCCTATTTCAGCAGAAAATCTGCCCTTTAGCATCAATCAATGCCTTTGCCGATAACGTAGCAACACGGCTGTTCCTATTGATTTCTATTCAAAACAGCAACTCCGCAGAGAGCTATACACTACATAACCCGTATTGACTTGCACCGAACGTCAACTCTCTTAAACTGAATTACATAATCTTTTTCTGCTTCGCAGTTTTTATATGGGTACTATTAAGTTGTATAAATATTATATCAGAATAAAAATTTTTGTCAAGCACGAATTAAAGAAGCGAATAACCGTAGCCGTTTGCTATAGCGTCTACCCTTTCGCCGTTTTTACAGTGCGGACAGTCATGAGCCGGATATGAAGCGTAGCCAGGAATGTCGTTCTTATTAAAAATTGTATTAACCTCAACGCCGTCAACTGAATCAACTGCTGAAAAAATTGATGTAATGCCTACTACAGTTCCGCCGTAATATTGCACGCTTTCCATAGCACGCTCAATAGTTTTACCGCTCGTTATACAGGAAATGAGCAAAAGAACCTTTTTATTAGTAATAAGCTTGCGAAGATTGTCACGGAAAATAATATTTCCCTGAGCGTCATATTCGGGACCGAGTACATAAACCGTATTGTCCGGATTCGGATTAAGCATATTAGGACGTGAAAGCTCGTGAGCGAGATAAGCGCCGAGCGCTTGAGTTTCATACAGGCACAAAACCGAATCGACCTCAATTCCACGCTCTACATAATATTGAGCCATAAGCATTGCTGCATCTACAGAAACATCATGATTATGCTTAATATCAGACGTTCCTATATAATAATTAAGGTGATTGCTAGAAGAGATAAAATGACCGGGCATAGCGTGAACAAAAACACGGTCATCTCTTGATGATCTGATTGTATATATTGGATTATTCATAATGATCCCCCTAATAAACTTAAATAAATATATATTATATCTATTTTACATTAGATAAATGTTTTTTTCAACAGGAAAGAACATACAAAATATTGGTAATTATTTGTGTAAATTAGACAAATAGATATTATACTTTATCAATATATCTTTCAGCAGTTATTATTCCGTCATTAACGTGAATCTTACAGATTCTTGCATTTCTCCTGTCGCCGTTAAGACCGTCATCCTTAACATCTCTTGCATGATAAACGGCGTACCACTGACCGTTATATTTAATCATTGAGTGGTGACCTGTTCCCTCTTCAAACTCATTTGCAGACAATACTGGAGCATAAGTGTTATCATCGGGATATTTTTCAAACTTAATCTTTGTTAAATCAGTTTCATCAGTCTTTGCTCGTGCATAGCCGATATAATACGTCGGCTGCTGATAGCAATTGCCCGAATACATAAGGTAGTGCCAATCGCCCTCTCTAAAATAAAACGCACCTTCTATAGTATGCCAGTTTACGCCTTTTTGATAGCGGTCACGCATATAAATATCCTCATCAAGAGTAGGAACAACAAGAGTCACAGGCTCTCCCTGAGCTTTAGTAGGAGTAAGAAGTCTGTCAACGACTATATATGTACCGGGTCTTTCTCCCTCAAATGAGTTGGTTGAATAAAAAATAAACAGACCGCTTTCGTTTTTAACGACATGTGAATCTATTGAAAATGGATGCAAAAGCTGCTGTGCATTTTCAAACGGGCCGAGCGGACTTTTACTGCTTGACACGTGCATAGTCTGACGATGACCGCCCTTATCAGGCGTATCGCCGTAAAATTCAAACGAGCAGTACATATAAAATGTTCCGTCAATTTCAATTACCGACGGCGCCCAAAACTCCTTAACATCAGGATAAGTGAAAACACAGCCGACAAAGCTCCATTCGCCAAATAAATCATCAGCCTCATATGCGTAAATTCCGTCGTCACCTGTCGTGTAGATATAAAATCTGCCACCGCTTTCAAAAATAAACGGGTCAGCCTGACCAATATAATTATCCTTATCAATCTGTAAAAGATGCATAATTATTCTCCGTGTATAAAATTTTTGAGTATTATACAACAGCAGAATTATGATTACAATAGAAATTTGTAAAAAAACCAAAATAAAATTAAATAGTTTTTATTTTGTATTTTAATTCGAAAGCTAAAAGATAATTTGAAAGAAAATTTTTGGCTGATTCATCAAAATACCAAAGGGCTGTCTTACAAAGACAGCCCTCGGTTAATATTGATTTAATAATTTATTATATCTATGCTTCCTGAATGTCGTCAGGATTTTCTGCGCTCTCTTTAGTACGTTTTGCAATAAGTTCATTGAGCATTCTTTTATGTTCTTTATCAGAAAGCGCATATTTTGCTGTTGGAATAACGGCAAGGAACATTCCGACTGCCGGGAAAACCGACAAAAGTATAAACATTGCATTGGCATACGAACCGCCGTTATACGTTATGAAGCTTGCACCGTTTACAAGGTCTGCATTCATAATTTCAATTGCCTTGTCAGAGAAACCGATATAACCGTAAACAGCAGATTGAATTATTGCGGCAATACCGCCTGAAAGTTTAGTTATAAAGCTTTGACCTGAGAAGAATATACCATCGGGACGAATACCGTTATTATATTCCTCATAATCAACACAATCTGCAATCATAACAGACTGCATAACATTAACGCCGCCAAATCCCGCACTTGCAAAGAAGAACATAACTCCCGTCAGGGCAGAACCGACATAGCCTGTTACATCGCCGTCAAAAATTCTATATATAACATAAAGCATTAAAAACGCAACGCCGCCACCGATTGAATAAATATTATAAAGTGTTTTGTTTTCTATTTTTTTAGCGAAGACAGGAGCAAGAGCCATTGAAATAAACTGACCGAGGAATATTCCACACGCTACAAATGCTACAGATACAAGCATTTTGATATTTATTCCGTTGTCACCGAACAAATTCATAAAGTCGCCGTTGCAAAAATAATATGTTGCAAAGCTCATTGCAAGGAGCATCATTAACTGAATAGGGCTTCTCAAAATGCCTGATATAAGGATTTGACGAAACGGTTTGCACTTCCACATAATTTTAAAGCTTTCGGTAATAGTGTGGCGTTCTTCAGATGTTTTAATTCTCTCTTTAGTTCCAATACCTGCCATTTGGAAACAAATTGTGCTTATTACCGTTAAGACAACAACACCAATTAGAAATCCTTTTTGCACAGCGACATTATATTCGGGAGTGCCTGCTGTTAAACCATCTGTAAATACACTGCCAAGTGCCTGACCGATTTGTACTACAAGTACACCAATACCGCCTACTCCGGCAACTACTCTTGCAAGGCCCAATATTTTTGAGCGCTGGTCTTGGTCTTCACTCATAAGCGATGTAATACCCCAAATAGGAACATCACCTACAGTATAAACCATTCCCCAAAGAATATAACTGACGCCTGCCCATATAACAATCATTACTCTGCCTGCACCGGTTGTTGCATTTGTATATATACCGTTTACAAATGTAAGTATTGTTATAAGACCTATCGGAATAGGAGCATATATGAGGTATGGTCTGCATTTGCCCCACTTTGACTTTGTTCTGTCAACAATGGAACCCATAATCGGGTCGTTAATTGCATCCCACACTCTTGCTATAACAAGAATTACACCTATTGCGGTAACAGGAATATATAACACGTATTGCAAATAAAACGAAACCAAACCTGTAGCTATGATATTATAAATCATATTTTGACCGAACATACCGGTAAGGTACATACCGGCTTCTTTTTTTGTATAGGTGCGTTTATCACCCATAACCATTCCTCCTAAGTTGCTAAAAACACATCTGTATTATTAGCCGAAAATCTAATTATATTATATCGGCATATTGCACAAAATTCAAGACTTTTATTAAGAGAAATGGTGAATTTATACACATTTTGATTATTGGTCTAATATCATCATATCAAATTCAGAACTTTAGAAATAAAATTTATAATCATACACATAAAGATTCCGACTGAAAGCGGTGTAATTACGGAAAGAAGAGTCCATTTAATACTTTTCGTTTCCTTAAAAATTGTAAGAAGCGTAGTTGAGCAAGGAAAATGAAACATAGAAAATACGCAAGTACAAAGCGCCGTGACCCAAGTCCAGCCGTTTTGGACAAAAATACTTTTTAAGCTTTCAAGCGACGTATAATCAGTCATTTCACCTGTTGAAAGGTAAGCCATAAGCGCAATAGGTATAACTATTTCATTTGCGGGAAATCCAAGAATAAACGCAAGAAGCATTACGCCGTCAAGTCCAAGCAGTCCGCCTATCGGGTCAAGGACGTCGGCAATACGATTTAAAAGCGAAACATCATAAATATTTATATTTGCAAGAAGCCAAATTATAAGTCCTGCCGGTGCTGCAACAAGCACTGCTCTTGCAAGAACAAAAAGTATTTTTTCACGAACAGTATCTTTTATAAGTTTCAGAAGCTTTGGCTTGCGGTACGCAGGAAGCTCCATAACAAACGAACTGCCTACTCCCTTTAAAACAGTAGAGGTCAAAACCTTTGACGTGGCGAACGTCATTATAATCGAAACGAGAATAAAACAAAGCAAAATGAGCGCCGATAAAAATGAATTGCTGCAAAAAAACATAGATATAATTGCAATCAGCAAAGGAAAACGACCGTTACACGGCGTCAGTGAATTTGTTATAATAGCCACAAGCCGTTCACGAGGAGAATCAATTATTCGGCAGCCTGTTACGCCTACCGCATTACAGCCGCAACCCATACACGTTGTCAGAGCCTGCTTGCCGCAAGCACCGCATTTTTCAAAGGCAAAATCCATATTAAAAGCAATACGTGGCAATATGCCGAAATCCTCAAGAACAGAAAATAACGGGAAAAATATCGCCATAGGCGGAAGCATTACGGCAACGACCCAAAGAAGAACTCTTAAAACGCCGCCTACCAAAAGGCTGACAACCGTTTCACCAACACCAAGCGACGTCATAAAATCGGCAAGCCATATTTCAAAATCATCGAACACGCTGCGTAAAAGCTCTGACGGATAATTTGAACCGACAATAGTCAACCACAAAACGCCGCCGAAAATAATAAGCATAATAGGTATTCCAGTATATTTGCCGAGAAGCAGTCTGTCAAGTATTTTCTCCCTTATTTCTTTTTTTGAAACACGAGTGCTGACAACATCATTTGCAATCTCGTCGGATTTTTGAACGATTGATTCAGTCAGTGACTGAACGTATGTTTCGGTATCTATATCAGCATACTTTATTTCATTATTTGCAATTCTCTTTAGTTCACTTGCTTTTTTATCGCCTAAATATTTACGAACCGATTCAAAAAACATATCGTTATTTTCAAGCATTCTCATAGAGAAAAATCTTGAATGTTCATCCGAATGAAGAACACAGGCTGTTTTTTCACGGATATTTGAAAGTATTTTTTCTATAGATTCATCATAAATCATTTGATTAGGTGAAAATTCTTCTGCGCCTGTACAAATGAGATGCACGGCTTCAAGCAAAGCGTTAATCCCCTTACCGCTTCTTGCCGTTGCGGATATAACAGGTATACCTAACAGACTTTGAAGCTTACAAGTGTTAATCTCGATATTTTTCTTTTTAGCCTCATCTGTAAGATTAAGAAGTAAAACAACCTTGCTTGTAATTTCCAATACCTGAAGCACGAGTATTAAATTTCGCATAAGCGACGTTGAATCGACAACGCATACAACGCAGTCATATTTTTCAAAGCAAAGATAATCTCTTGCAATTCGTTCTTCCTCGCTTGAGGAAAGTAAACTGTATGTACCGGGCAAATCTACAAGAGTATAATCATTAAACTTGTAGTAATATTCGCCCTTTGCGCTGTCAACGGTTTTTCCCGTCCAGTTGCCTGTATGCTGATGAGAACCTGTAATCTCGTTAAAGACTGTGCTTTTTCCCACATTCGGATTACCCATAAGAACTACTTTTTTATTATGTTTCACATAACCACCCCTATATTATCGGCATCTTTCTTGCGTAAAGCAATTTTACTGCCGCATATTTTGTATGCTATCGGAGTTCCGCCAAGACCTATATTGGTACATTCAACCCTTTGCCCCGCTACAAATCCTATATCAAACAGCCTTCGCTTAATTTTTGATGAATTAATAGTAATTATGGTAGCGTGCTGATTTTCCTTTAAATCAGATAATTTCATTTTTCCACCCCTTTATCCAAAGGTGCTTTTTAACATTCTATGTTTAGGTCAAGATTATTGTGAAATTGTATTGATTTTTACTTATTCTTTATGATAT